>JAFWFB010000173.1 GCA_017512625.1 Erysipelotrichaceae bacterium | reverse complement strand
GTGGTTTCGACGCGGTACTGTTACCTGAACCGTTTGTTACAACATTACTTAGCAAGGATCCTGAATTCGTCAAGGCTGTCGATCTTGGCTCTGAATTTGAAAGTGCCAGCGGACTTAAGCTGCCTATGGGCGCAGCCATTATGAACAAGGAACTTCTGGAAAGCCCAGAACTGGTAAACCGTCTGATCGCCGATATGGGCGTATCCGCTAGCTTCGCCTATGAGAATGTCGAAGAGTGTGCAAAACTCTGCGAGAAGTTCGACATCATCAAGGAAGCGGTTGCTGTAAAAGCAATTCCAAACTGCAATATCGCTCTGATCACCGGCAGCGAGATGAGAGATTATCTGACCGGTTACTATCAGATCCTCTTCAACCTCAATCCAAAAGCGGTTGGCGGAGCACTGCCTGCAGGAGATTTCTTCCTGGTAAATGAATAAGAAGATCCTGATCATCATCTTCTGGATAATGCTATGGTCGTTGGCAGCGATACTGGTCAACAATTCTTTACTGCTGCCTGCCCCTTGGACGGTCGCCATGAGTCTGTTCACTCTCATGACTACCGGCCAGTTCTACCTGGCAGTTTTGATGACAGTAGCAAGAGTTATCCTGGGCTTTATCCTGGCAATGGTGATCGGCTCTTTATTTGCGGTATTATCCTATCGCTTCAATATCTTTAATGAATTCATCAAGCCGGTGATCGATCTACTCAAGGCTGTACCGGTGGCCTGTTTCATCATCATGGTGCTGGTCTGGTTTAAGGCTGATAGAGCAGTCATCGTCACTTCGATCCTGGTGATCATGCCAATAGTGTATTCCAATATCTATGAAGGATTATCTTCGATGGATAAGCAGCTTCTGGAAATAGCTAGCCTATATAAAGTCTCTTTGAAGGACAGGATCCGCTTTCTCTATCTGAAATCGCTTAAGCCATTTATCGATGCTACCGTTTCCGTTTGTCTGGGTACCGGTTATAAGTCACTTATTGCCGCGGAAATAATTGCCCTTCCGGCTTTGTCCATTGGCAAGGGCATCTATAATTCCAAGATCTATCTTGAGACCAGCAACCTGTTTGCCTATGCTATCGTGATCGTTTTGATCAGTTATCTGAGTGAAAGAATGATCAGGAGGATGATCGGACATGATTGAGTTTAAAAAAGTCAGCTTTGCTTACGAGGATAAGCCGGTCATCGAGAACTTCGATCTTCTGATACCTGATGGAAAGGTGACGGCGATCATGGGGCTTTCCGGTCTGGGAAAGACCACGGTCATGAAACTGGCGATCGGTCTTCTGACACCTCAGGATGGAGAGATCATAAGAGATTATGCCAGTGCTTCTTACCTGTTTCAGGAAAACCGGCTATTTGAAACCAGCGTCATCAATAACCTGCTGATGGTCGGCATACCTAGGGAAAAAGCGATCGATCTGCTACAAAAGTTCGATCTTCAAAAGGATATCGATACACCGGTAGACAAATTAAGCGGAGGCATGGCCAGAAGAGTTGCCATTGCCAGGATGCTTGGCGTTGAAAGCGAGATGTATTTCATCGATGAACCGATCAAGGAGCTCGATGAACACCATCGCAACAAAGCTCTGGAACTGATAAGGGAATATACCAAAAACAAAACCGTAATGCTTATAACTCATGACCTTGAGGAAGCAGAATATCTAAACGCAAAGATCATCAGTCTTAACTGATGATCTTTTAAAAGAAAAGCAATCATTTCAATTAATGATATAATCTATATATTGAGAGAGTACTATGATTAAACTAACAAGCGTTTCTAAAACCTATAAAAACGGAACCCACGCCCTGTATAACATCAATCTGGATATCCAGGCCGGTGAATTCGTCTATGTTACCGGTGCTACCGGTAGCGGTAAATCGACGCTGATCAAGCTGCTGGATGGCGAAGAGATCCCTACCAAAGGTGAGATCATGGTTGACGGAACCAATGTCGGCAAACTGAAACACCGTCAGGTGCCTAAATACCGCCGTATCATCGGAGTCGTCTTCCAGGATTACCGTCTTCTGGCCCGCAAGACCGTCTTTGAGAATGTCGCCTATGCTCTAGAAGTGGTCGATACGCCTAAAAAGGAGATCAGAGAAAGAGTCAGAGAGGTCTTAAAACTGGTCGATCTGAGTGATAAATCCGCCATGTTCCCGGATGAGCTTTCCGGTGGTCAGCAACAGAGAGTTGCAATCGCCAGAGCCATTGCGAACCGGCCAAAGATCCTGATCTGCGATGAGCCGACCGGAAACCTGGACCCGAAGATGAGCGATGAGATCATCACCCTGCTTGAAAAGATCAATCAGGAAGAGAAGACCACCATCCTGATGGTCACTCACGATGTCGTCATCATTGAGAATCATCCTAAGCGCAATATCATTCTGGAAAAGGGACATATCGTCTCTGACCGTTTCAGTGGTCCAACACCGTCTGCAGCAACAGAAGAAAAGCCGGTTGAAGCTGTTAGCGAAAACGAACAGATCGAGCTCAATATCGGACTTGAAGAAGAAAGTGCAGGTGAGCAGTAATGTTTAGACGCTTTCTAAGACATATCAAAGAAGGCTTCGTTGGTACGACCCGTCACTTCGCGATGTGCGTATCCAGCGCCTCAGCCGTAACGATTACCCTGATCCTGATCAGTGTATTCATGATGATCACCAGCAACCTGGGAATGATCGTTTCCAACATCGAGGGTGATATCAGGATCAGTGCCTTAGTTTCTTATGACCATGAATCAAGCAGCGATCTGGCCAGGATCAAGCAGAGCATTCTGGCGATCCCGGGGGTCAGCGATGCTGAGCATCACATCAAAGAAGAAGAATACGAATACTATGTAAATAACTACTACGCTGAACAGCGGGAACTGTTCAAGGCTTATGAGGATCAGAATCCTTTCCATGAAGTTTTCATGGTCTCCGTTGAAGATGGAAACCAGCTGGAAAGCATCAGTGAACAGATCGAAAAGATCGATGGCATCGATGAAGCCAACTATGGCGGTATCTCTTCCCAAAAGCTGGTAAGCATCCTGGACAACGTATCCTATGCGGGTATCATTCTGGTCATTGCCCTTTGTGCCCTGGCCATTTACCTCGTATACAACACCATCAAGATCACCATCGCTTCCAGAGCTGATGAGATCTCCATCATGCGTAATGTCGGTGCCCGTAACGGTTATGTCCGTGCACCGTTCTTAGTCGAAGGTATCATCATCGGTACCATTGGCGCCATCATCCCGATCCTTTTGACCATCTTTGGGTATATCTATCTATATAACAGTACCGGTGGTTACCTGGTATCAGAACTTCTGTCACTGATCAAGCCATCGCCTTATGTCTATTACCTTTCAGGTATCCTTTTAGGTATCGGCATCATCGTCGGTTTCATCGGTTCCTATATCAGTGTCTGTAAGTATTTGAGGATCAAGCGATGAAGATAACTAAGTTAGTCATATGTCTTTTGGCCATCGTCTGTCTGTTCAATATGCCGGTTTTGGCGGAAGATGAGACGGATTACGCATCCAATGAGGATTACTATCGTCAGGTCTGTGCTTCTTCGAGCCATCCTGACTATGACAAGGATCTTTGTACCGGTTTTATAGCCTACATCAACGATGCTTACCGTAAGAACCTGCAGGCGATTGTCGAGATCGAAGGCGATATCAAGGATGCTATCAAGAACGCCAACGCTTATCAGACTGAGATCGATAAGCTGCAGGTAGAGATCAACGAGTTAAATACCAAGATCGAGACCTTACAGACATCCATCGAAGAGCTGCAGGTCAAGATCGAGGAAAACGAGAAGAAAGTCGGCGACCTGGAGCAGAAGGTCTTAGGTAGAATGAAGGCCATGCAGTCAACGATGCACTTCCATCCGTACATGGACTTTTTGATGGGCGCCAAGAGTTTTGACGACCTCATCAACCGTTCCAACGGTCTTAAATCCATCATGGGTTATGACAGCGAGATCCATGAGCAGTTAAAGGATATCATCGAGCAGTTAAACGCTGATAAGAAGCTGCTTGAAGAGCAGAAAGAAGAACTGGACAAGGCCAAGGATGCCTTGGAAGACAAGCAGGACGATCTGATCGTCAAGCGGGTCTATTACGAAACACTTAAAGAAGAGTATCTGAAGATCGAGGCTGACCTGATCGAACAGGGTAACCAGTACGCCAACGATATTCAGACCCTTAAGAATAATACCGATCTGAATTACCTCAATACCCTGGTAACTTCAGGATCATGGCTATCACCGATCAGCACCTCGTCCTACTGGCGCAGCGCCGGAACCTGGGCTTATCCGCGTGGTGGTGCCCACTTCGGCATGGACTTTGCCGCCGGATATGGAACCCCTGTCTATGCGCCAGGCAATGGCGTCATCGTTCACTCCTATAACGGCTGTCCAACGACCGGTTATCTGGGTGGCAGTTGTGGTAACAACGGATCGACCTATGGTTGTGGCAACCAGTTAAGAGTAGTTGTCTCCATCGATGGCAAGCTCTACGGACTGATCATGTGTCACTTCAAAAAGGATACGGTAGCAGCTTCCGGAACCGTCGTTTTAGCCGGAGACAAGATCGCGGAAGTCGGATCTTCCGGAAATTCCAGTGGTTCCCACATGCACATGGAGATCGTCTATCTTGGCGAAGAATCCGCCTGGGAGGGCAATGGCATGTCCGGTCTTACCAATTATGTCAATAACTACAACGGTAACCTCTCATTTGGTGCCGGCTGGAAGAATTACAATACGATCTGTGCCAATAATGGTAATACCCCGCCATGTAGGATCAGACCGGAATACATTTATCTTGGTTGGAGTTACTAGTGGAAGAAGAGAAAGTAAAGATAAAAATGGAAAGATATGTTCCGGAACCGGAACAGAAGCTTCGCAGAAAATATCAGTCACTGAAAGTAATGATGGTAATCGTATGCATTACCACTTTACTTTTAGGCTTTTTCGGCGGACTGTTGATCGCTGCTAAGGGCGGCGCTCCAATAAACGGACCCACAAAAGCCGAAGAGATCAAAAACCTGCTTTCTGAAAAATGGTATTACGCCAATCAGCAGGAAGATCTTGACTCTTATCTGGATGAAAAGGCGGCCAGAGGCATCACTACCTTCGAGGAAGATCCTTATACCGTCTATATGAGCGCTGATGAACTGGAAGAATTCATTCAGTCGATCAATGTCAATTACGTTGGTCTTGGTGTCAGCATCCTGGAAGATCAGGATAAGAATGTACATATCATCAAGGTCCTCAACAACACTCCGGCCATGGAAGCCGGACTGATGGCCGGGGATGTCATCTATGAGATCGATGGCAAGTCCATGCTTGGCGTCGGTATCGATGAAGTGCAAAACAATGCTTTAGGGCAAGAGAATACTACAGTCAATGTAAAGGTACAAAGAGGCAATGAGATCGTTGAATACGATATCACCCGCCGTTATTTTGAAAGCACAGCCTATGGCGAACAGGTCGCTGATGATGTCTACTATCTCGATATCAGCTCCTTTGGTGCCAACACCGCCAAGGATGCCCGTGGCTATCTGAGCATGGTCGAAGGATCGGGAGTCGATAAACTGATCATCGATCTGCGCGATAATGGTGGCGGCTTTACCACTACCGCCCGTGACCTTGCGGGGATCTTCTTAGGCAAGGGAGCGACCGTCATCAAGGAACAGACCAGCGATGGCAAGCAGACCGTCTTAAAGACCATGGGCAACAACCTTGATTTCATCAAGAAGATCGTTATCCTGGTCAATGGCAATACCGCTTCGGCTTCCGAAGTATTTACCCTGGCCATGAAGGAATATTTCCCTAACCTGACTGTTGTCGGTACCCAAACCTATGGCAAGGGCAGTGCTCAAAGCCTGTTTACCCTCAGTGATGGCAGCTCCGTCAAAGTCACCACTGAGAAGTGGTTCTCCGCCTCTGATATCTCCATCGATGGCGTAGGAATCACTCCGGATGTTGAGGTCATGCTCGATGATGCCTTCTATATGGCTACGGTCGGTAAGATCGAGGAAGTCAAGGAAGGACAATACAGTCCTGAACTGCAGCTGTTTTTAAGCGGTCTTAAACTGTTTGGCTATCCGCTTGAGGATACCAACGGTTATCTGAATTCTGAAAAAGCGGCACTGATCACCAAATACCAACAGGAACATGGTCTGGAAGTTACCGGTACTCTCAATACCCGAACCTACCGTTCAATGATCTATGAATTACAGATCGCATACAACAACCACAAGGAGTTGTATGACGCACAATACATCAAGGCACTGGAGATCTTACATCAATGAAAGTAACAGTCATCGGCGCAGGAAGCTGGGGAACAGCAATCGCCAACTCACTCGCAGGAAACGGACATGACGTCTATGTCTGGTCATATACTAAGGAAGAAGCAGACGAATTAAATACATATCGGGAAAACATCCGTTTTCTCAAGGGGCACAAGCTAAGGGATAATATCACCATTACCACTGATATGGCTTTGGCGTGCAAGGATTCCAAGCTGATCGCCTGTACGGTACCTTCCTTTGCGACCAGACAGACAGCAAGGTCACTGGCTAAATTCCTTAGCAGTGATCAGATCGTAGTCAATCTTTCCAAGGGACTGGAAGATGGCAGCTGCAAGAGGCTTTCTGAAGTCTATCAGGAAGAGCTTCCGGATAATAAGATCGCTGTCTTAAGCGGACCGACGCATGCGGAAGAGATCATTGCGGATCTGCCTAGCACCTTGGTCGTAGCTACCGCTGATAGCAGTGTTGCCTTATTTGTCCAGGATGTGTTTATGAATAAGAACTTAAGAGTCTACACCAGTGAGGATGTCATTGGTGTCGAACTTGGCGGTGCTCTTAAGAATATCATTGCCCTTTGTGCCGGAATCAGCGATGGTCTGGGCTATAAGGACAATACCAAGGCAGCATTGATGACCAGAGGCCTGATGGAGATCACCAGGATGGGAGTCAAACTGGGAGCCAATTTCAACACTTTCCTGGGACTTAGCGGTGTCGGTGATCTGATCGTCACCTGTACCAGCATGAATTCCCGTAACCGCCGTGCCGGTATCCTGATCGGTCAGGGCAAGACCCTGAAGCAGGCACAGGACGAGATCAAGATGGTCATCGAGGGTGCCAATACCGTCAAAGCTGCCCGTAAACTGGCAGTTGAAAACGAGATAAGCATGCCTATCGTCGAAGAAGCTTACCAGATCCTGGTCAATGACAAGGATCCAAGGGAAGCGGTCATGGATCTGATGACCAGAGACAAGACAAAGGAATTGAATGTATAAGAGGTCTATGACCTCTTTTTTTATTCTTTAATCTTCTTTCCCCAATTGAATAAAACAAGCAATCTTACTAAAATTAAGATAGCTTATATAAAAATAAGAAAGGAAAACTAATAATATGAATTTTGAACATGGCCGTGGTACCACCGTTCTTACTGACAAGGGTTACGTCAGAGGTTTTAAGAATGATGGTGTTTACCACTTTTTTGGTCTTGACTACGCCAAGGCTAAACGTTTCATGCCACCTGAGGAGTGCGATCCATGGGATGATGTCAAGGAAGCTACCTGCTATGGATATATCTCCATTCCATTGGTCCCTTACCATCTGGGAAACCATCTGAAGAACACTCACCGTTACTGGCCACAATCTGAAGACTGTCTCAATCTTAACGTCTGGACCAGAGACATCGATGAGACCAAGAAAAAACCGGTCGTAGTCTGGTTCCATGGCGGCGGTTTCTTCTATGGCAGTGCCATCGAACATCTGGGCTACGAAGGATTCAATCTGGCCAAGGATTATGACCTGGTAGTTGTCACCATCAACCACCGTATCGGTCTTTCCGGTTACATGGATCTGAGACAATATGGCGGCAAGTATGCCCGCTCAGTCAACGCCGGTAACCTCGACTTGGTCGAAGCCCTCAAGTGGGTCCACAGGAACATTGCCAAATTCGGCGGTGATCCGGACAATGTAACGATCTTCGGTCAATCCGGCGGCGGCGGAAAGGTATACTCTGTCATGAACATGCCTGCTGCTGACGGACTTTATCACCGTGCCTACATCATGAGCGGTGTCGGAAGCGCCTCAAGAGCCCTTGAAGCACCGGATGTCACTGAACTGGTAGCCAAGAGCTTAGCCAAGATGGGCATCACCAAAGATAATCTCGAAGATATCGAGACTTGTGATCTTGTCGAATTATCTACTGCTTACCGTGAGACCTATAAGGAAATGTATGGACCTGGCTTCCCTAATATCGGACCTCGTCCAAACGAAGACTATATCGGTGAGCCATATGTAGTCGGCTTCAATGAATACGCCAAGAAATGTCCGCTGGTCGTCGGTAGCTTATTCGCTGAAATGAAGCGCCTGGATCCTAAGTATGTGCGCTATGCCATGAGTGATGAAGAAATGATCAAGGCTGTAGAGACAGAGTTAGGCAAGGAAAAGGCCGATGAAGTCATTCCTCTGTTTAGAAAGGCTTATCCGGAAAAGAAGATCATCGATATCCTGACCTTCAGCATCTCCGGTCGTCAGGCTGGTCTGGACTTCCTGCACAAGCGTCTGGAAGAGGGCTGTGTCGATAATTACAACTACTTCTTCACTCCGGTCACCCTGATCGAAGAAGGACAGACTCCGATCCACAGCTATGACTGCTCATTCCCATTCCACAATACTGCCCTGATCCCATCCGATGATTTCGGTGGCGACATCCGTGAACGTTTGGATCATCAGGTTGCCGGAAGATTTGCTAACTATGCCAGATATGGATCGCCGCAGCTTCCTGGTGAGCCGGAATGGAAACCGATCGAAAAGGGTAAGGACTACACTATCGTTTATGACTATGAGACCAGAGTTGAATGCAACTTCGATAAGGAGTTGATGGAGAAACTTGGCATTCAATAATAAAGGGGAATACATGAAAGAGATTACTTTTAGCGAGAAGGTCTTAGGCCATCTTGATACTTTGATCGAACGCTACCCGTCCTTAAGCGTATGCAGGGAAAGCATTCTGGAAGCCGTAAAGCTGATGGTCGGCTGCTATATGTGTGATGGTAAGATCATGATCGCCGGCAATGGCGGATCAGCTGCTGATGCTGATCACTTCCAAAGCCAGCTGATGAAGAAATATCGCGTCAAAAGACCGCTGAAGGAAGAATTCATTAACCGTCTTGTCAGCACCGATCCGGAAAGAGGCGAAGTACTGGCTAAGAGTCTGGAGACTCCTTTGGCCGCCATCAACCTCACTACCCATGAAGCTTTGAATACCGCTTATAACAATGACGTAGCTTACGATACTTTGTTTGCTCAGCAGCTGTTTGGTTTCGGTTGCCCTGGTGATATCTTTGTCGGTATCTCCACTTCCGGAAACAGCCGCAATGTCATGTATGCCAGCGTTGTAGCCAGAGCCAAAGGCATCAAAACGATCGGTCTTACCGGTTCCAAGGGTGGCAAGCTCGCAGAAGTAGCCGATGTATGCATCAAGGTTCCGGAAGATGACGGATTCAAGATCCAGGAACTCCATTTACCGGTCTACAATACGATCTGTGTAATGCTGGAAGAATACTTCTTCGGTGAATAAATCCACATATTAAATAATGAATAAGAAAAACCGGTATATAATGTACCGGTTTTTCTATATTAAAAAGCTCCTTTCAAAGGAGCTTTACTTTAGGGTTACGGTATTGATGATACCATCATAATCGGTCATCCGGTAGACGTGCAGGTCATGGGTATAGAACTCGAAGACTACATCGACCAGATCCTTGTATTTATGGACCAGTTCCTCAAGCAGATCATGGATATCCTGATAGGTAACAGTCGCATTCCACTCGAAGATGGAGATGAATTTCTCGTTTCCGATGATGGTCGATTCAAAGTCATAGACGACAGTCTTATTCAGATTCATGATGCAGGGATCAAGCTGACTGTAGTTTTCCGGGGCAAAGAATTCACGGATGAAGTGGTAATTCTCAGCCTTGGAAGAGGATACGATCACCCCTTTGATCAGTACTACCGCTTCCAAAGGAAGCAAGAGCATGGTCTCCTCATCAGCCTGAATACTGAGCATGGTTTCAAGATTCATCTTTCCGTTTAACATGACTTAATTATAACCTAAAGGGTTTATAATTATAAATGATTCAGAATTATGGAAACCAAGGATAGAAGATTTGACAATATCGACGATTGCCTGAACTGGGTCATGTCACAGAAAAGTTATAAGGGAGATATCTTTAACTTCAGGAAATGCATGGCAGAGCTTGGCAACAAGCAGGACAGGCTGAAGGTCATTCATGTTGCGGGAACGGACGGCAAGGGCAGTACGGTCCATTTCATCATGGATGCCTTGATGGCCTTAGGCTATAAGGTCGGTACCCTGCAATCTCCTCATCTTTTGACGCACTTAGACAGGATCAGGATCAACGATCAGTATATCGACGAGAAGTATTTCCTGGATAAGGTCAATGAGAATTATGACTACTTCATCGAACATCGCTTCAGCATGTTTGATATCGACTATTTCATCATGACCGATTATTTCCTGGACAATAATGTGGATTATGCGGTCATCGAGGTCGGTCTTGGTGGCAGACTGGACAGTACCAATGTCATCAACAACACCCTTTTAAGCATCATAACCACCATCGGTTATGACCACATGGACCGTCTGGGCAACACCCTGGAAGAGATCGTCAGAGAAAAGTGTGGCATCATCAAGCAGGATTCTCATACCCTGATCGGCAAGCTGGCACCTAATCTGGTAGATATCGTAAGAGATACCTGCAAATCACTGAATAATACCCTGTATCAGGTCAAAGACTACGAATACATCGCCAAGCGCCATTTCCGCTACCGGGATCAGGAATACCACATCAGTTCCTTTGCGCTGTACCAGATGGAAAATGCTTCCTTAGCCATTGAAGCGATCTATACTTTAGCAAGCCTGGAAGGATTTGAGATCGACTTTGAAAAGCTTAAGCAGGGGATCGCCTCAAGCATGTGGCTGGGACGCTTTGAAGTCATCAATGAAGATCCGCTGGTCATCATCGATGGTGCTCACAATGCTCATGGCATGAGGGCACTCGTAGACTCTTTGAGGCAGTTGCCTAAACCGATCGTCTGTGTCTTCAGTGCCCTAAAGGACAAGGAATATCTTAAGATGCTTGAGATGCTTAAAAACGAGGTGGAGGAGATAACCATCACCACCTTTGAGAATTATAGGATCTATGATGTTCACAGCATTCCGGAAGATAAAATGATCAAAGTCGAAGATGACTATCTCAAAGCCATCAATGATGCGATCGATACCAAAAAGACGGTCATCATCTGCGGATCGCTGTATTTCATCAGCGAAGTTTACGCTGCAAAGCTGAAAGGACTGCTCCATGTATCGTAATACCTACCTGAAAGTCAACCTGAGCAACTATCAGGATAACCTTCGATATTTACAAAAGATAAGCAACAAGGAAATCATTGCGGTAATAAAGGCCAACGGCTACGGCCTTGGCGATATCACTTTAGCAAAGGCCGCCAAAAATGTCGGTATCAGGATGGTAGCTGTATCATCACTTCCAGAAGCACTTCATATCAGAGAGACCATCAAGGATATGGATATCCTGATCCTAGGCTATGTCGATAAGAAATTTCTCTCAGTAGTAAAGGAAAATGATCTGATCATTCCGACTGTATCCAAGGATTACATCGAAGAGATGGATGACCTTAAAGGTCTAAGGGTCCATCTTAAGATCGATACCGGAATGAACAGGATCGGTATCAAAAGCAAGGAAGAGGCTAAAGAAGTTTTAGAGCATCTGCTTGAAAAGGGAGCATCGGTCGAAGGTATCTTTACCCATTATGCGCAAAGCGATGAGATGGAAGAAGGCTTTACCAAAGAGCAGTTTGAACGTTTTAAACAGATCGTATCCTTCTTAAATTATGATTTCAGATATGTCCACGCTTCCAACAGCGATGCGACCATTAACTTCAGGGAAGATCTTACCAATGCCTGCAGGGTAGGCATTGCGGCCCTGGGTTATGCGAGTTTTGATGAGGGCCTTAAACCGACCGCTGAACTTTACAGCTCGATCATCAATATCAAGGAAGTCGGTGCAGGAGAAAGCATCGGCTATTCCCGCAAGTATTTCACCGGAAAGAAGGAGTGGATCGCTACGGTACCGATCGGTTACGCTGACGGAGTCCTAAGATCCAATACAGGCAACAAGGTCTGGGTAGAGGGCGAGGCTTGTGAGATCGTCGGCAATGTCTGCATGGACCAGCTGATGATCAGGACTGACAAGTATTACCCGGTAAATACGCCGGTCGAGATCTTTGGCCAGCACCAGAATATCCGTGATTACTCACGTTATAACAACCTGATCGTCTATGAGACGCTGTGTCTGATCTCTGACCGGATCACCAGGGTCTATGTCGATGATAAAGGCGAGATAATCGAAGAAAAAACCCCTAGGTTCTAGGGGTTTTTATAATAGATTAAGGAAGTTTTTGACGATATCGAAACCGCTGATGAAGGTCGCTATCGAACTGAAGATATTGGCGGATAGCACCACCAGCAGGACCTTGATCACGCGGTTGCTAAACAGTCCTTTTAAGGTAAGGGAATCGGTAGAGATGCTTTCGAAATCCTTGGCCTTCGGTTTCCTGATCCAGGCCTCGGTGAAACCTGCGAAGAAGCCGGCCGCAAGCAAAGGATTCATCGAAGTAAATGGTGCCGCAACAAATGCAACCAGTGCGCTCAGGATATGACCGCCTACCAGAAGGGTACCGATGGCACTGAAGGAACCGTTGATGATGATCCAGTTTTTAAGCTGGGAAACACCCTTATCGAAGTTGATGATAAACATCAGGATGATCATCGTAAGCAAGGCGATCGGAATGATCCACTTAAGGATCCTGGACGATGGCTTGACTTCGATCTTTTTATTTATCTCGTCGATGGAATAGTTCTTTACGATGTTGGCCTTGATGCCCGGGATATGGGCAGCACCGATGATGGCGACGATCTTTTCACCCGGAGCATGCTTGATCTTATAGGCCAGAAACTGATCACGTTCATCGACCAATACCTTTTTGACGTTAGGGAATTCCTTACTGACTTCGCTAAGGGCCGCATCCAAAGCTTCTCCCTGCTTAAGGTTAGCCAGTTCCTCTTCGCTGATCTGGTCATTGTCAAAGATCGACATGATGATCGTAGCAAGTAGCTTGGCTTTTTCAAAAAGGCTCAGCGACCCCCAGATCCTGGAGAAAGTCAAAGAGATGGAGCGGTCGATCAGTTCCAAATGACAATTCAATTCCTTGGCCAGAGTCATGGCTTCCCTCATCTCGTTGCCTGATTCGGTATCGAGCTGATTGGCCATCCTTTTCTGGAAGGCTGCCAGGATGATATTGACCAGAAGGAAGTTGACCTTTTTGTCCTTGATTATCTTATAGATATCCTGCTGCTCATAGCTTTCAGGATTATTCATTTTCTGATAACGCTCTTCATCAAGCTCAATGCAGATGCAATCCGGCTTTATCTCGTTGATGGTCTCGTTGACCTGTCTGCGTGAGACATCCGAGATGTGGGCGGTACCGATGAGATAGATCTGCTTGTTGCCGATGGAAAGCTGTTCGTAGTTTGGATTCATAAAATAATTGTATTATAAATAATCTCCTAATTGGTAAAATAATGGTAGAAGCAAAGAGGTAACATAATATGAAATTATTAGTCAGATCCGACGACTTCGGTTTTACCAGAGCCGTAACTTACGGTATCGTCGATGGCATCGATTACGGTATCATCCGCAACACCGGACTGTTTTCCAACATGCCATCAGCGGTCCTTGCTACTGAGCTGATGAAAGGCAGAGAGGACAAAGCCTGCTTCGGAATCGATTTCAACATCGTATCCGGACCTAGCGTCAGCGATCCAAAGACCATTCCTCATCTGGTCGATGAAAACGGTCTGTTTATCCGTTCCAATGTCCGCCTGGCTGATCCGCGTTTTAAGACAGAAGAAGGACGCCGGGAGATGTTCCCTTACGATGAAGTCTACCGCGAGATCAGAGCCCAGTACGACCGTTTTGTCGAACTTACCGGACGCAAGCCGGGCTATCTCCATGGACATTCCCTGAATCATGAACACTATAATGAAGCCATTCATCAGGTATCTGAGGACTCAGGCGTCATGTATTCAGCTGATATCGTAGCTAAATTTCCGTTTAGGAATCTTCCGGAATTTAGAAGAGATGGCGTATCGATGACCAAGAAATTCGTCATTGAAGACCAGCTTTACAAGGATACCAAGGGACGTGTCAAGGCTGTCATGAATGACTATCTGGGTGAAGAATATGTCCAGATGGGTGGACATATGGGCTATATCGATTCTGAACTACTAGGCTGGACCTCCCTTTCCCTGGAAAGGATGAGAGATCTGGAAATGGTCATGGATCCGGAGATCATCAAATGGGTCAAGGACAATGACATTCAGCTGATCACTTACTACGATCTGGTTGAAGAATTAAAAAACCGTTAATCTGAAAGGCTATGGAAACATAGCCTTTTTTGACTGTGCTTTATTTTATTACGGTTTAGGTTGCATTTTGTAACTTTAACAAGTACAATAAATTAGCACAGTATCACACTTGTCGGTTCCTTAGCCAAGTGGTAAGGCAATAGACTGCAACTCTGTGATCGCCAGTTCGAATCTGGCAGGAACCTCCACGTGGGGACATGGCGGAATGGTAGACGCGTCGGACTTAAAATCCGGCGGTAGCAATACCGTGAGGGTTCAAGTCCCTCTGTCCCCACCACCTTTATTGAGCAAGTGGTCTGATAAGTCTTACTTATGTACGGGATGTAGCACAGCTTGGTAGTGCACTTGATTTGGGATCAAGGGGTCACAGGTTCAAATCCTGCCATCCCGACCATTAATGGCGAGGTAGCTTAGTTGGCTAGAGCGCTCGGTTCATACCCGGAAGGTCGTGGGTTCGAGTCCCACCCTCGCTACCATTCTTGTTGGACCCTTAGCTCAGTTGGTTAGAGCTACCGGCTCATAACCGGTTGGTCGTAGGTTCGAGTCCTACAGGGTCCACCATAGTCAAAAGAAGGAGAAATACCCAAGTGGTTGAAGGGGTCGGTCTTGAAAACCGAAAGGTCGTGAAAGCGGCGCGTGGGTTCGAATCCTACTTTCTCCGCCATTACATCGCGAGGTAGAGCAGTCTGGTAGCTCGTCGGGCTCATAACCCGGAGGTCGTTGGTTCAAATCCTTCCCTCGCAACCAATGGTTCTGTAGCTCAGTTGGTAGAGCACAGCACTGAAAATGCTGGTGTCGCCAGTTCAATTCTGGCCGGAACCACCATAAAAAATAAAACATCCGCAAGGATGTTTTTATTATTCATTGATGAAGGTGATCCGCTCACAGATCACATCTGAATGATAGATGGTCTCTTCTTCACTGCGCTGGTAATTATTTGGTTTTAGGCGTCCCTTGATGCCTACCAGATCGTTTACTCTGCCTTTTTCCTTTAAATAATCAGCCACCTGTTTCCAAAGCGTGACCTGGAAGACATCGGATTGCTCATCGTCAAAATTGCGCGGTACTTCCACTAACATCGTCGCATAGTTGATGCCTGAAGAGGTCTGCTCGTATCTTGGTTCATCCTTGATCTTTCCTACTAAAATAATCTGATTCATAAATCCTTTCTTACTTGTGCATTACCATTATCAGCACTAAGAGGTAGAATGTAAAAAAGCCAAACATGGACCATCGATCACTAATGAAGCTTGAAACAACTGAAATGTGGGAAAAGATGCATGTTTATTAATAAAAAATAGTTTTTATTTTCTGGGATTATCTGTTAATATATTTAAGAATAGGAATCTATTCCTTGTCTATTTTTCGTAATAGACCGCTAGACCATAAGGAGGATAACATGAAAAGTTATGAAGTGATGTATATCATCAATCCTAATTTAGATGACGCTACCAGAGCATCAGTTATCGAAGCAACCCATGGCGTTATTTTAAATCATGGCGGAACCATTGACTCAGTCAACGAATGGGGACTCAGAGAACTGGCTTACCCGATTGATGATTTTACCAAAGGCTACTATGTAGTCACTGAGTTCACTGTCGATGTTGAAGGCTTAAACGAGTTCAACCGTTTGACCAGAATCAACAGTAACGTCATTCGTCATCTTGTAATCGATCAGGATGAAAAGAAATAAGGTGCATTATGATTAATAAAGTTGTATTAGTTGGAAGAATCACCAAGGATCCGGAAATCAGGCAAGCCGGCAGCAATAACTGCTGCAACTTCACTCTGGCCTGCAACCGCCGCTATACCAACAGGGACGGTAACCGTGAAGCTGACTTTATTAATTGTGTTGCCTGGAATCAGAGCGCAAATTATCTGAGCTCCTATGCCAGGAAAGGAAATCTGATTGGTGTCGAAGGCCGTATCCAGACCCGAAACTACGATGGTCAAGATGGTCGTAAGGTCTATGTTACGGAAGTGGTATGTGACAATGTCACACTGCTGGAATCACGCAATTCCCAGGGCAATCAGACATCTGCACCTAACAACAATGCTTATAACAACAGCAACAATAACAGCTACCAGTCTAACAACGATCAGACCGGTGGCAACTATGAAGATCCGTACCTCGATACTCCGACTTTGGATATCAGCAGCGACGATCTGCCATTTTATTGATAGAAAGGAAATAAGCGATTATGGCTTACAAGAAACGTAGAACAGGTTTCAAGAAATCTTGTTACTTCACCAAGAATAAGATCAAATATATCGATTACAAAGATGTTGAATTATTAAAGAGATTCATTAGTGCTAATGGCAAGATCACCCCAAGAAGAGTGACCGGAACCAGTGCTAAGTATCAAAGAATGCTGGCAACAGCAATCAAAAGAGCACGTCAGATGGCTTTACTGCCTTACGTGCAATAATTATCCGTCAATGAAGCCTCTTTCTCAGAAAGAGGATTAGGTTTTTATATGAACAAAGATTTGCATAAGATCACTGAAGGAGCCATCATCATTGCCATCAACGATGCCCTGATGTTTCTGGACAGACAATTCGCCAACATGTTCAGTACCCTGCTGATGATGGTGGAAGCCATCAGTATTTTGATCTACATCATCCGCAATGGTAATAAGTATATCAGCGGCCTTATTATCGGCATCCTGTTTCTGAGCTTTCTTTTCGGCGATATCTACAGCAATGTTTACGCACCTCTTGGAATCGTCGAAGGAATCATCGTCTCCAGGATCTATACCAAGAAGGCTGATAGACGCAAGGTCATGATCGAGGCGATCCTGATCGCGGTGGTCTATGAGATCATTGCGGCCTTCATCATCTTCCCGATCATGGGCTATCCGGTCATGGATGAGCTTATGGCAGTCAAGGAAAGCACGATGCAGATGATGAATGATACCGGCATCAAATTCAGTGAGGCTATGCTCAACTCCTCGACCCTGATCATCCTTTATATCTTAAGTACGATCCTGGTGGGGGTCATGGAATCGATCATGGTCTACATGCTAAGCATCATCTTCCTAAGAAGGATGAAGTATGAGGTACCGCCGATAAAGCCGATTTACATGTATGAGTTTCCAACTATCTTAAGCTATCTGGCGATCTTTGCGATCATGGCGATGCCTTATGTCTATCAGTTGGGCATCAAATATCCGGATAACATTTTCATCAGTATCCTGATGGTTTTGTCGGTTATTGGCGTCTTTTACCTGTCTTATCTTGGTTACATATTCTCTGTCAGTTATGGGATAATAGTATTAAAGAAGAGAGTGACGTTCATTATCGTTGCTTTGATCGTCTTCCTTTTCCCGTTGTCCCTGCTGGTACTTACCGTGGTGGGATTCCTTTATGGTTCCGGACCATTAAAGATGTATTTGAAAAACAAAATGAATTATGACTAAAAAGACTGTTAACCAGAGTTTTATCGTCTACACGAGCATGGCTGTCATCGGCCTTACGCTTTTACTGTTGCATTTGTTCTTTCAAAAGAACATGATCCCGGCCCTGATCGTCTGGTCTTTGATGCTGATCCTCTACAGCTTCTATGTCTATGGAGTCTCAGCGATCCAAAAGAGCAACAACGATCTGATCGAAGAATCACTGGATCATAACTTCAAGGAAGCCCTTGACTATACCAAGGTCGGCGTTTTGGTCTATAACGATGACTTTGAAGTTGTCTGGCAATCCCAGTTCTTTAAAGACAACAATATGGAACATCTAAACCAGTCCATTTTACAGTGGATCCCACAGTTAAGTGAGGTCATCGAAGGGGATGTCGATTCGATAACCGTCGTGATCGAAAGCAAGAAATACGAAGTAGTCAAAAAGGATGAGGGCAAAGTATTGATGTTCAAGGACATCACCGAGCTCTATGACATTACCCGTAAATATGAGAATTCAGCCTTGGTCGTTGGTGTTGCGAATCTGGATAACTACGAGGAGATCCTCGAATATGATGACGAGAATATCTCCGCTACCTATAAACTCAACCAGATGCTTTTCGATTATCTGAAAAACTATGGCATCATCTTCAAACAGATCAAGAGCAACCGCCTTTATCTGGTCCTCAATGAAGAGATCCTGGATAAACTGATGAAAGATCATTTCAGCATCTGCGCCAATATCCGTAAGGAGGCCAGATCACTTGATCTGCCTATTACCCTTTCACTGAGCTTCTCCCGAGGCGGAAGCTCCCAGATCGAGCTAGATGAACTATCCGGCGAACTGATCGATCTGGCGATCTCCCGAGGTGGCGATCAGATCGCCATTCAAAAGATCGGCGAAGAAGTCCACTTCTATGGTGGATCTTCCGAAGCCTATGAGAAACAGTCCAAGACCAAGGTCAGAGCGATTGCGGGAGCACTTCGCGACCTGATCATGGAAGCCTCCAATGTATTGATCGTCGGCCATGAGAACATGGATGCGGACGCTGTAGCATCCTCATTGATGATCAGTGTCATTGCCAGGAAATATGTCAACGATGTAGCCATCGTCAACCGTAATATGCCGATCGAACCGATGATCGCTTCCGTACTGGAAAGATACAAGGAACAGTTAAGCGATCATGAGTTCATCACCCTTCAGGAAGCGGAAAACCGTTTAGGTCCGGATACTTTGGTCGTCATGGTCGACCATCACAATCCGCTTAATACCGCTGCCCATCCAATCATTGAAAACGCCAATAAGGTCGCGATCATCGATCATCACCGAAGAAGTGCCAATCTCGGATCCAAGACCGTGTTGGTCTATATCGAGCCAAGTGCCAGTTCTGCCAGTGAGATGATCCTGGAGATCATGCAGTTCTTTGGCAGCAAGGTCAGCCTCAGCCGTTATGAGGCCAATATCGCCTATCTGGGAATCCTCATCGATACCAACCGCATCCGTCAAAGAGTCGGAGCCAGGACTTTCGATGTATTGGGAATCCTTAAGCGCTATGGCTGCGATACGGTCGAGTGCGATGAGCTCAACGTCTATGCTATCGATGAGATCCGTCAGAAATCGGCTCTGATCGAGAATGCGATCGTCTATGAACCGGATATCATTATCGCCACCGGTGCAGATGATGATATCTACAGCCGTTCAGTCATTTCCAAGGCCGCTGATGAGCTGGTCTATACCAAGGGTATCAAGGTAGCCTTCGTTATCGCCAAGATTGGCGAAGACGAGATCAGTGTCAGTGCCAGATCCATCCGTGATGTCAATGTACAGCGCATCATGGAACAGATGCATGGCGGAGGTCATATGACCAGCGCCGGCTTACAGAGAAAAAATACCACCATCCAGGCAATCGTGAACGAACTGCTGGATGTGCTGGAAGAATACTATCGGGAGAGTGCAGATGAAAGTAATATTGCTTAAAGATGTCAAGAAGGTCGGAAAAAAGGGAGAAGTCGTCGAAGTATCCGACGGTTACGCCAAGAATTTCCTGATCAAGCAGAAACTGGGCGTAA
This sequence comes from Erysipelotrichaceae bacterium, assembly GCA_017512625.1. Next base: position 12,805 of record JAFWFB010000173.1, on the reverse strand, counting down.
TGCCAAGCGATACCGCCATGAATATCCTTTCCAACCAGAAGAAAGAGGAACAGGCCCATCAGGAAGAACTGAAGAAAGAAGCTATCGAGCTGAAGAAAGTCATTGAAAGTCAGGAATTTGTCTTCCAAGTCAAGGCCAATTCCGATGGAAAAGTCTTTAATAGTTTAAGCATGAATAAACTGCAGGATGAACTTGCCAAAAAAGGCATCACGATCGATAAACGAAAGATCATCGACAGCGAGCCGATTACAAGTCTGGGTTATTCCAACGTCAATGTTGAATTATATAAAGGTGTAGTAGCCACTATCAAAGTATTGTTAAAGGAGAGCTAGGATGAACGTTAAAACCATGCCTCACAGCGATGATGCGGAGATTGCTTTACTCGGCAATTTTCTTTTATATGAAGATGCTTTGAATATGGCGCTCGAAGATGGTCTTGAGAGTGAGGATTTTTATCTTGACCGCCACCAGACCATCTACCGGACCATGGCCAGCTTACGCAATGAGGGCCAGACGGTCGATAGCGTTACCCTGATCACCCGTCTTAAGGATTACAATCTGCTAGACAAGGTCGGCGGTACCGAATATATCCTGGATCTGCAAAATGCAGCAACCGGAAATTCCGCTTCAGAAGAATATATCAATGTCATCAAGGCCAAATCCTACCAGCGTAAGATCATTAAGGCTTCCAAGGAGATCACTGATGAAGGATTCAATTCCCAGAACAGCATCGATGAGATCCTGGACTTTGCGGAAAGTTCGATCCTGAATGTCACCCGCAACCGTTTCGTCAACGATTTCGTCAATACTGCCGATACCCTGGATGATGTCATCGAGAATATCCGTCAGGTCGAAGCCGGATCGATCGATGCGGGCGTAAAGACCAATTATACCGATATGGACAATATCACCAATGGCTTCCAGCGTGGTGACCTGATCATCATGGCGGCCAGACCGAGTGTCGGTAAGACAGCCTTTGCCCTTAATATCGCCACCAACGTTGCCAGCTCATCCCGCGGTTCCACGGAAGCAGTTGCTGTCTTTTCCTTGGAAATGGGTGCTGAGCAGTTACTAAGAAGAATCATCACCATGCGCTCCAAGGTCAATGGTGAAAAGATCCGTCGGGGCAAGCTGACCAATGATGAATGGAACAGGATCATGCAGGCCACGGATCAGTTAAAGAACGAAAAACTGTATATCGATGATACCCCGGGTATCAAGGTCTCGGAGATCTTCTCCAAGTGCCGTAAGTTAAAGAATAAGGAAGGTCTTTCCTTGGTAATAATCGACTACATCCAGTTGATCGGTTCTACCCGCAATAACGTGGAATCCCGTCAGGTGGAAGTAAGTGAGATCTCCCGTAACCTCAAAGCCCTAGCCAGAGAGCTGAATGTCCCGGTCATCGCCTTAAGTCAGCTATCCCGTAGCGTTGAAAGACGTGAGGATAAAAGACCGATGCTTTCCGATTTGCGTGAATCCGGAGCCCTGGAGCAGGATGCTGACGTAGTCATGTTCCTTTACCGCGAAGCCTACTATGACCGCGACTTAGCCAAAGAGAACAATCAGATCGTTGAAGTAAACATCGCCAAGCACCGTAATGGTCCAACCGGCGAATTCAGACTGTCTTTCCAGAAGGATATCAACGCCTTCTATGGAGTGGTAAATAACCAATGAATAAAATAACCAAAATCCTGATCGCTTTCATCCTTGCGGGAGCAATCGTTTTTGGCTTGCCTTACATCTACCATCAGGTACTCGGTCAGGTCGATCTGGGCGAAGAGAATTCGGCCGTCGATCAGAAGGTCGTAAGCAGACAGGATGATATCCACATGGTCACCAAGATGTATCAGGCCGGTAAATATATCGGAGTCGTTACTGACCCCGCCTATCTGGAGACCTTCATCGATGATTATCTCGATCAGCGCTATCCGGAATACAAGGACTATGAATCCAGCTATTACGAGGGTATCTACCTGATTAAAGAGAAGACCAATGCGGTATACGAAAACAAGGATTATGAGATCTTTGAATATCTAAGGGATAACGGCCTTTTGGCTATCAAGGGCTATAAGGTCGCTTTCAGCGACAATGTCGGTACCTATGCAACGATCTATGTAAAAAGCGAAGAAGACTTTGACAATGCCTTAAATGAATTCTTAAGCAACTTCATTTCGCCTGAATCTCTAAGACTGATCACTTCAGGAGAAAAGACACCTGAACTGCAGGACTATGGTACCCGTGATGTCTCTTTGAATATCATGGAAAAGATCGAGATAAGCAGTTGCTTTGCCCGCCCGGAGGATATCCTGGACAGTCAGGAAAAAGTCCTGGAATATCTATGTTATGGCGATAACGAAGAAAGAGAATACTATACCGTCTTGGAAGGACAGACTCTGGAAGGAGTTTCCTTCTATAACGAGAACATGACCCCTGAGCGTCTGGTCATGCTCAATAAGGATAAACTATCCAGCCCGACCCAGATCCTGGAACCGGGCATGGAACTGAATGTCACCTATTTCACTTCCCCGATCACGGTCTATGTGACCAGGGAAAACCTGCGTGAAGAGATCATCTATCCGGAAAATACCATCTATATCGAGGATGATACGATGTCCTATGGCACCGAAGTGATCGAAGTCGAAGAAGTGCTGGGTGTAAAAAGCGTTTTATACAACGAAGTCTATATCAATGGTGTCTTACAGACCCCACTTACCACCATGGTGTCATCCAATGTCGTAACAGAACCGATCCAGGGTGTTATCAGGACCGGTTCACGCAATATGACCGGCATCGGTTCAGGCATCTTCCGTTATCCGGTCGATAACTGGCGGGTATCCTGTCACTGGGCCTGCTATACTAGTTCCAGAGGTATCCACATGGGAACCGACTTCATCGATGTCTATAATCCTTATGGCAACTGCTACGCTGCTGATAATGGCATCGTCATTTCTAAGGGATACGATGACATCAGTGGCTACTATGTCATGATCGATCATCAGAACGGTTACCAGACCCTGTATGCACATTTCAATGTTCCGGCCTTCGTCGAACAGGGAGATGTCGTTTACAAGGGTGAAGTCATCGGCCAGATCGGTATGACCGGTATGGCGACCGGACCTCACGTTCACTTCGAGATCAGGATCAACGGAACCAAGATCGATGCCTGCACCATCATGGGCTGCTAGAGGTAGTATATGAAAAGAATCTGGATCATCATTTTCGCCATCCTGGCGCTAATCAATCTATATCTGTTCACGGAACTGGAAGGTATCAGGCATCGTCTGGATCAAAGCAACGAAAACCTGATCATCCACAATACGATCAATGAATACACGACCGAGATCACCAATGCGGTAAAAAGCATCGATCAGATCATCGTAAAGATCACGACCGCCACTTCCTACGGCAGCGGTTTTATCTATGATTATCACGATGGGGATGCCTATATCCTGACCAATGCCCATGTGATCGCCAATAGCGGCGACTACATCGGAGTCGAGTTTGATAATTTCCGTTCTCTGCCTGCCCAGACGATAGCCGTTGATGAGATCAATGATATCGCACTGTTGCTGGTAAAGCCGGACTTTGAGGTCCTTAAGGCCGATCTTGGCGACTCATCAAGACTTACGACCGGTGAATTTGTGATCGCTGCGGGAAGTTCAAAAGAAGCCCGCTATGCTTCGTCGCTTACCCTTGGCATCGTATCCGATAAATACCGTCAGGTAAGCTACAGCCTCAACGCGAGAAACTACGTCCTTACCATGATCCAAAGCGATGTAGAGATCGATGAAGGCTACAGTGGCGGACCGCTTATCAATATCGGTGGTGAAGTAATCGGTATGAATACCATGAAGGTCAGAGATGAGACCAATAAGACCCTTTCGATCCCGATCAATCAGATCAAGAATATCGTTTCCAAGATGCTTGAAGGAAGCGAGATCAAAAGGAATGAGCTGGGCATCAAGGTCGTCGGACTGAACGATCTGGAGACCTACCAGCGTTCCAGTCTCAACATCGAAGCCAATGTCGTATCCGGAGTATATGTCTACAATATCGATTCCCATTCCCTGGGATCCCAGATCGGACTGGCCAGGGGCGATATCATCCAATCCATCAATGGCATGACCATCAACAATATCGAGGACTACCAGAAAGCCATCTATGAGGATAGCGAGCAGCTGACCATCGTCGTCATGCGCTTAGGCCAGCAGGTAGTATTGGAGTCAGCAGACAATGATTAAGATCGTTGCAGCCGGAAAGATCAAGGACAGCAATCTCAAGGCCCTTTGCGATGATTATCAGAAGCGGATAAGCCGTTATAGCAAGATCGAAGTCATCGAGGTCAGGGATGAGAATCTGGAGACCGGCGATGAGGACAAGATCAAAAAAAGTGAAGGTGAAAGGATCCTTAAGCAGGTAAAAAGCGATGACTATGTGATCCTGCTCGATCTAAGGGGCAGTGAACTGGATTCAGTCGCTTTCGCCAACAAGCTACAGGGTCTGATCGATTCCTCGAGGAATATCACCTTTATCATCGGCGGTTCGATCGGGGTCAGTGATGACGTCCTAAACAGAGCCGACTATCTTCTGAAGCTGGGAAAGATGACCTTCCTACACCAGATGAGCAGGTTGATCATCCTCGAACAGATCTACCGCGGTTTCAAGATCATGCATCACGAAACCTATCACAAGTAAGAAAAAGTAAACGCTTTACATAGTTTAAAGAAATCTTTATAATGTTTCTGTACGTTATTAGGAGGAAAAATAGTGAAAGAAATTAATGTTGTAGTTATCGACCCGGTCGGACTGCACGCTCGTCCTGCTACTGTAGCTGTTAACGCTGCAAGCAAATTCAAATGTGATGTCAAGGTTGCTTACAAGGGCAGATCGGTCAATATGAAATCCATCATGGGTGTTATGTCGGTCGGTATCCCTACACAATCTGAGATAACAATTACTTGCGAAGGTGAAGACGAAGAAGAAGCAATCACTTCAATCGAAAACATCTTAAGAGAACAGAAAGTAATCGAATAAATTAAAGGCTCAGGCCTTTAATTTTTTTATAGAAAGGAGCGACTTATGTATAAAGAGAAATATCTTGCCTGGAAAAACCATCCCAATCTGGATCCAAAGCTTAGAGAGGAATTGGAGACCTTAAGCGAAAGTCAGATCGAGGATGCTTTTTATACGGACTGCAGGTTTCAGACTGCGGGCATGCGTGGACTGCTTGGTGTTGGAACCAACCGCTTGAATATCCATACCGTACGTAAGGCCACTTATGGATATGCCCGTTACCTGGTCGACACATGTAGTGAGCCAAAGGTAGCGATATCCTACGATAACCGTCATATGTCCCGTGAATTTGCCCTGGATTGTGCCAAGATCCTGGCGGGATTCGGGATCAGGGTCTATGTGGCCAAGGTATTGAAGCCGACTCCGGAACTTTCCTTCATGGTCCGTTACTATCATTGTGATGGCGGTATCATGATCACAGCCAGTCACAATCCTAAGGAATACAACGGCTATAAGATCTATGACCGCGAAGGCTGTCAGTTGATCCCGAAACTCGCTGATAAAGTCATTGCCTATATCGACCAGATCGATGATCCATTATCGATCACGGTCAAGGATTATGATGAAAGTCTGATCGAACTGGTCGATAAGGATATCGATGAAGCATATTACGCTGAAGTATTAAAGATCCGCTTGCGCAAGGATCTCGATAAAGACTTTAAGATCGTTTTCTCTTCAGAACACGGAACCTCCTATGAAGCCGTAAAGGAAACGATGAAAAGGGCCGGATACGACCTTCATCCTTTGATGGAACAGTGTGTACCGGATCCTGATTTCTCCAAGACTGCTTCCCCGAATCCGGAAGTAGACAGCGCCTATGACGGCGTCATGAAACTGGCCAGGGAGATCGGTGCTGAACTGATCCTGATCACTGACCCGGACGGAGACAGAATGGGTGTCGCGGTAAAACAGGATGAGGATTATGTCATCCTCAATGGCAACCAGACCGGTGCCATCCTGCTTGAATATATCTGCATGACCCGCAAGGAGCAGGGCACTTTGCCTGCGAATGGATGCATGTTTAACACCGTTGTTACCAGCGAGTTTGGCAATGCGGTCGCCAGAAAGTATGGCGTCGATGTGGAACAGACCCTTACCGGCTTTAAATATATCGGTGACAAGTACCATAAGTATGAAGAAAACCACGAAAAGGAATATGTCTTTGGTTATGAAGAGTCCTATGGTTCCCTGATCTCACCTTTTGTCAGGGACAAGGATGCGGTACAGGCCTGCTTGATGTTAGCGGAAGCTTGTGCCTACTATCGTCAATTCAATAAGACCCTTTACGATGTCATCAAAGAAGATTATGAACAGCTCGGCTATTACCTGGACAGTCAGTCTTCCATTCTGCTTCCGGGAGCACAGGGTGAAGCCCGACTCAAGCAACTGATGAAGTCTTTCCGGGAAAGTCCGCTTAAAACACTCGCCGGATATAAGGTAGTTAAAGTCGAAGACTATCTGCTTGCTCAAAGTCAGGAAAACGGAACCGTCAGTCCGCTTGAAGGTTTTGACCGTTCCGATGTTCTTAAATACTATCTGGAAGATGGTTCCTATTTAGCCATCAGACCTTCCGGAACCGAGCCGAAGTGCAAGTTCTACTATTGCATCAAGGCCAATGATCACGAACAGGCCCTGGATAAGAAAAGGGACTTTCAAAAGGATATCGATGAGATCATCGGGAATTGAGCTTCTTAAAAAGGAAGCCAGGGAAAACAGGATCCCCATCATTCAGGATCAGGGGCTGGAGTTTTTACTGTCCCTGATAAACGAGAATGAATGCAAGGACATCCTGGAACTGGGGACAGCTGTCGGTTATTCAGCCATCATGATGGCCAGACAAGCCAGCGATATCAACATCATTACTTTGGAAAGGAACGAAGACCTTTACAGGCAGGCTTTGGTCAATATCCAAAACGAAGGTCTGGAGGATCAGATCACGGCCATCTTAACGGATATCAAGGATTATCAAAGCGATAAAAAGTTCGATCTGATCTTTGTCGATGCGGGAAAAGCCCATTACATGGATTATACCGAGCAGTTTATCGGCAACCTCAAACAAGACGGCATCATGGTCTATGATAACCTCAATTTTCATGGCATGTATCTGGATCCGGACAGTATCCATAACCGCAATACTAAATCGCTTGTGAAAAAGCTGAATAAATTCTATAATAACGTTATCGGAGACGAACGTTTTCGTTGTGAGATGTATCGGGAAATCGGAGACGGTATCCTGATACTAAGGAGAAGGAAATGAATTTTAAGGGCTTAGCTGAACTTGGATTACTGATAGCTGCACTCTCATATGCAATGGAAAGCCTGACCAAGGGCGAAAGCTCAATACAGTTCCCGCAACTTGAAATAGAGCAGAAAGATATGGAAAAGCCGGAAACAATTAATGATCTGATCGATCAGGTCGATCGTTTGATCGATGATGATATAAATATTGCTGCCTTAAGAACTGAAGCAGCTGTTGATAATGGTTCTGAAGAACCGGCCAAGGAAAGCCAGCCGGAGAACGATGACAAGAAAGAGATCCTTGAATCGATCGAAGATCTCCGCTCCCGTCTGATCGAAGCGCTCGATCGTCTCGATTACAGTTCCCATGAAGAAGAAAGCGAACAATTCAACCGCGTATATCTGGAGGATGATGTCTTCGATGATGATGACGAGGAAGATGTTGATTACCAGCCAATAGGTGAAGAACCGGATCAGGAAACTGAGCCGGAAACCGAACCGGAACCTGAATCAGAGCCTGAACAGGAGTTCGAACAGGAATCTGAACAAGAGTTAGAAACAGAGTCCGAGCCGGAAAGTGAACCGGAAGCGGAACCTGAAAAAGAAACTGTGGAAGTTGAACCGGAAAAGGAAGAAACGCTCAGTGAAAAGGTATCCAAGCCGGATGGCTTCAAGGTCATTGAAGGTTATTATCCATATGCTAACCAGATCATGGAAGAACCTCAGCACAGTACCCGTCTTGAACGTTTGATCGAAGCAATGGCCGAACAGGAAAACATCTTCATGGATATCAAGAAGAAGTATCCTGACTTAAGTGATGAGTTCATCGCTGAGTACTATAGCAAGAAAAACAGTATCAACAGTCAATACCCGGAGGATGAGGAACACCTGATCCTGCATAGGGTACACATGAGTGACATTGAAGATCTGTATAAGCTGATCGATGAGATCATGGGCGGCGAATATCAGTTCAACGTCGATGAGACCAAGCTTCTGATCGACCTGATCAAGGATATCAAGACCAGCAATGGCCGCATCCTTAGCGAGGTATTCGAGATCGCTGAACTGGCTAGCAGGCACAAAGGCGAATACGAAGGTTATGTTGTATTATAAATAACGGAACTCGTTCCGTTATTTTATTAGGAATAGGATTATGAAATATTCATTAGTTTTGTTGGCGGCCGGAAAGGGTGAGAGACTCAATCTCGGCTATAACAAGGTCATGTATCATTTTAACGACGGAAAAACGATCATCCAGAAATCACTGGAGATCTTTATTGATGATCCCGATCTTGAGGAAGTGATCCTGGTAGTCAACGAGCAATCGGATATCGAAGTAGATGATTCAAGGATAAGGAAAGTCTATGGCGGTGCTACCCGCCAGGATTCGGTCAGAAATGGCCTCAATGAAGTAAAATGCGACTATGTGCTGATCCATGATGGCGCAAGACCTTATCTTAAAAAGGAGCACCTTCAAAAGGTCAAGGAAGCCTTGAAGGATAATGATGCGGTAATACTGGGCGTATACTCCAAGGATACGGTAAAGGAAGTAAGCGATGGCTATGTCAAAAAGACCCTGGATCGCAACAACATCTTCCTGGTCCAGACCCCGCAGGCCTTTAAAACATCCCTGATCAGGGATGCCTATAATACCCTGAAAGACAGCTTTACGGATGATTCATCGCTTTTGGAAAGCCTGGGTATTCCAGTCAAGGTGGTAGTCGGGGACTATTCGAACATTAAGATAACCTATAAGGAGGATTTAGCCGATCTGTAGATTTTAGCCTTTACAGATTGTGTTATCATATACATATATCATGAAGAAGTGGAATCGTTTATATGATGTAATGCGTTCGCCGATCAAGCTGCTGGTAGTGGCTTTCATGATGGTCGGACTGGGTTCATTCGTTCAGAATCCAAATCTGAATGTCTTTTATACTTTCCGCAACTCCTACGTGATCATCATCTCGGAAGCCATCAGGCAGCTGGGAGAAGTGATTATCCTGAATTTTCCTTTGATCGTCCTGATCCGGCTGGTATCAAGACGTCTTAAAAGCGGAGCACCGATCACCTTAGGCTTAGTCGGTTACTTCAGCTTTTTAGTCAGTACCATGATCTTCCAGAATCCTTCGATGATATCTGAAGCCTATGGTTCCCTGTTTAAGATCAGTTATGATGCTACCGGCTTACCAACGGTTGCCAATGGCAATGCACTATCCGATTGAGACCGGACTGATCGGGGTCTTTATCGTAGCCCTGATCACCAGATGGGCTTATATCCGCAGCCGTCGTCCTAGCGGCTACTCGATCATGAGCATCTTCAATAAGGATTCCGCTGCCTATATCTATGTCGTACCGGTATCGGCCTTGGCCGGTATCCTGGTCTCTCTCGCCTGGCCTTATGTGTCGATGGGCATTACTTATCTGATCAATTATATCGGCGACAATACCTCCGATCCGATCAGGATGGGTGTCTATGGCATCAGTGACCGGTTTTTGTCAGCACTGGGACTTAACAACTACATCCGTAATGCTTTCTACTATACCGCCAAAGGCGGCACCTATACCGTTCCGATCACCGGGCAGACCATTGTCGGTGACTTGAACATTTATAGCAAGATCATAGATCTCAAGGGCGATGGCACGATGTATGGTAAATTTACAAGTGCCTACTATGTCATCAATATCTTTATGATCCCGGCCCTGATCTTCGGATTGCACAGCTCGATCAGCGATTCCCGTACCAGACTGAAATCGATCTTTGTGGTCATTGCTGCGGTATTGGCTTCCGTCATCTATGGCAATCCGCTTCCTTACGAGATGATGATCTTTCTGGCGGCACCGCTGCTCTATATAATCTATCTGGCGGTGATATTCGGAGTCTTTGCGGCAACGGCCTACTACAAGGCATATGTCGGTTACGCCTATACGGGTGCTACAGTTACCGCAATGCCGGGAAACCTGCCTGATTTTTTGATCAAGCTCAGGGATGTTAATTATCACAATGCGATCGTCATCCTGCTTTTAGCCGGTCTTGCGGCCGCAGCTATCATCTTTATCGCTACCAGGATCTATATTTCGTTCCTTGCCTATACCAACAGTAGCCAGATGAAAAACTTTGCCAAGGCACTTCTGGAATCAGTTGGAGGTAAGGAAAACATCGCCCAAATGGTCAGTACACCATTCAGTCTGAGTCTGCAGCTCAACAACCAGGAACTGATCGATTATGAGAAGATAAACGGCCTTGATGTCTACAAGATCAGCGAGACCAGCAACGGCGTCATTCTCTACGCCGGAATGTCGAGCAACATTTTAAGAAAAACCATCATTAATCTCAATGATTAATGTTAGGATAAGAGGGAGGAGACAATAATATGGAAGAAGAAAAAATCACATTGACTTTAGAAGCGGAAAAGCCTGAAGAACAGGCTGTCGAAGCGACCGAGGAGAAGAAGGAACCGATCGTCGTTACTGCTGAAGAGTTAAAGATAGACAAATCAACATTCACCCCGGAAGAACAGAAGATGATCGATGACTTCAGTCAGAAGATCGACATCAATGATTCAACTACGATCCTGCAATATGGTAGTGCTGCTCAGAACAAGATCGCTGAATTCAGCGACATCGCTCTGGAAAATGTCCGTACCAAAGATCTGGACAGCGTTGGAAATGCGCTGGCTGAACTGGTCAACGAATTAATGGGTTTTAATGCTAACGCCGAAGAGCCAAAGGGAATCTTAGGCTTCTTCAAGAAGAATGCTGACAAGATCGCCAATCTTAAGACCAAATATGACAAGGCCGAAGTAAATGTCGACCGTGTTGTTAAGATCCTGGAAGATCATCAGGTTACCCTGCTTAAGGATATCGCCATCCTGGATCAGTTATATGACCGCAACCTGATCAACTACAAGGAACTGACCATGTATATCGCTGCCGGTCAGCAGAAACTGGAAGAGGTCAAGACCGTTGATCTGGTAAATGCGCGTAAGAAAGCTGAAGAGACCGGTGCAGTGGAAGATGCTCAGGTCGTCAATGATCTGGAAAACTCCATCAACCGTTTCGAGAAGAAGTTACATGACCTGGAACTGACCAGAGTCATCGCCTTACAGATGGCTCCACAGATCCGTCTGGTTCAGAATAATGACACTGTCATGACGGAAAAGATCCAGAGCACCATCATCAATACGATCCCGGTCTGGAAGTCACAGATGATCATCGCTTTAGGTCTTGCTCATAGCAAGGAAGCCGTTGAAGCTGAAAATGCTGTCAACCAGATGACCAACCAGATGCTCAAGGAGAACGCCGAAAACCTCAAGACCGCTACCATCGAAGTGGCTAAGGCTTCTGAAAGAGGTATCGTTGATCTTGAGACTCTGCAGGAGACCAACCGCAAGCTGATCGAAACTCTGGATGAAGTTACCAAGATCCAGACTGAAGGTCGTGAGAAGAGAGCTGCTGCTCAGGTCGAACTCCGTCGTATCGAGAAGGAACTCAATCAGCGTCTTACCGAAGTAAGAAAAGAATTCCCTAATCCAACCATTTAACCAAGATAATGAAAAGGTCCAAACGGACCTTTTTTATTTTCTGATGATATAGAGCAAAGGACTGTAGGGTCTTGGCTCCCGGTAGATCCCGATCACACGAAGATCATTGAGGTCTATGTAATCGTAGACCTTTTTGTATTCTTCATATCCATGGGGATGGAAATAGAAACAGATAAGTATCAGACCGCCCTTGCTTAGAAGATCGTAGGCTTTCTTAAAGGCACATAGCGTATCATCGGCCTTGGTGATGATCTTTGAGTCACCATGAGGCAGATAGCCCAGGTTAAAGACAAAAAGATCAGCCTTATCCACGTATTTGTCTACCTCAACATGGTTAGCAAGATATAGCCGGTAGTTATAATGGCCCTTAAGCCTTTCACCGGTCTTTTCAATGGCCTTTTTCTGGATATCGAAACCATAGACGTACTTGCAATGATCAGCCAGAAACAGGGTATCGTTGCCATTGCCGATGGTCATGTCTACCGCGATCTCATCTCCCTTGAGACAGTCTCTTAGGAAATGATGGGCATAGGTATTAACGTTCATATTTTCTGCCCTGGCAGGTATCCCTTTTGACCATTTCCTTGTCCAGACTGTTTCTGAAATCAGTCTTATTTAGGATCCATCTTGGGGCGATCAGCTCTTCCTTGGCGATATCGCCAAGGATCCTTTCGATCACTATTTCCTTGGGAATCATTTGGAGCTGATCGATCAGGATGTCCAGGTACTCTTCCTTGCTTAAAAGCTTAAATGGTTTATCTTCATAGATCTTAGCTAAGGGAGTATCCTTTAGGATCAGCAGGGTATGGAATTTAAGAGCGTGATAGCGAAGTTCATTAATATCCCTGATCGTGTTAAGCATATCTTTCTTATCTTCTTCAGGCAGTCCGTTGATCAGATGGAAGCAGACCTTGATGTTGGTATCATCCAGTATCTTGAGATTTTCCTTT
>JAFWFB010000172.1 GCA_017512625.1 Erysipelotrichaceae bacterium | reverse complement strand
TTAAGTTCATCATAGCCAAGATTGCGGGCCATTTTTTTGATCAGGCCAAGACGGTTTGCGTTGATGTCATTGGCGTAGACCTTGCTCTTATCCTTTACTTTCTCCAGGATATTGAAAAACTTCGATCCGGGAGCGCTGCAGGCATCAAGTATCAGCTGCCCATCATGGACATCCAGATATTCAGCGATCTTCTGATTATTCATATCCTGCACATAGAAATAACCCTTTTTAAAGTAAGGATGGTTAAGCAGGTTTTCTTTAGCTGTAAAACAATGATCATCCTTCCATTCAAGACTGTTTAAAAATTGTTCATCATCAAGTTTCTTATTGGTGTTTTGATGGTAATAGACTTCCGGTTTGACACTGATGTAGTCATTTAAAAAGTATTCCAGCTGCTCTTTGTCATATTGTTGCTTAAGCAATTCGATGATCCATAAAGGCAGGGAACTTTTGATGCTCAGGATCTCTTCTTCACTGCCCTTGATCTCCGGCTTTCGGTCAAGATTGTTTCTTAGTACCGCATTGATGAATGGCTTATGGACTTTCTTGACCAGTTTTACATATTCATTGGTAACGGTATAGATATCCTTATCAAGAAACAGGTATTCGTAATAGGCGAGCATCAGGACCATGATCAGTTCCTTTTTGGTATCCTTTTTGATCAGATCCTTAAACTGGTATCTTAAAAACAGGTCATGGCGAACGACACCATTTATCAGCTCGGTGATAAAAGGCCTTTGGATCTCCTCCACTTCCTTTAACTTATCGCGCATGTACAGGTTGGAATAGACCCCTTCCCTGTAGATCTTGGAAAGGATCTCCAAAGCTAACTGTCTCTGTTTACTCATTGATCACCCTCGGATCGACATTGATCAGAATGTCGGAAACGTTCTTGTTGCTCAGATATTCATTGACGATAGAACCGGCCTGTTCGATAAGACGGCGGTACGATCTATCGATCATAAAGATCCGGTAACGGTACAGGTCATTGCTTTTGAACAATTTGACCGGATTAAGATGCTTGATGTCGCTTTGGGCCAATAGGCCGTTGATGATGGAAAGTGAATCGCTTAGACGCTTTTCACTGCTATCTTTCAGATTGATGGAAAGGATGTGGGAAAAAGGCGGATAGCCTAAACGCTTCCTGAAGACCATCTCCTTATCGAAAAACATCTCATAGTCCTGATTAAGTAAAGCATCAAGCACGTAATGCTCCTTGTTATAGACCTGGACGATAACTTCGCCCTTGATATCGCTACGGCCGGATCTCCCACTTCCCTGCATCAGCAGGTCGAAAGTATCTTCCGCAGCCAGATAGTCGCTTCTGTTAAGCCCTGCATCAGCATTCAATATACCCACTAAAGCAACCTTAGGATAATCCAGTCCCTTGGCGATCATCTGGGTACCGACCAGGATATCGATCTCGCCGGCACCAAAACGGTCCAGGATCTTTTTATGTCCGTTTTTGCTGGCAGTGCTATCACGGTCAAAACGTTCTACCCTGGCACCGGGATAGAGCTCTTTTAGCTCCTCTTCGATCTTCTTGGTGCCATAGCCGTAATAGACAAAATTGGAACTGCCACACTTTTTACAGTGGTAGGTCCTTGGATAGACGCTTCCGCAATTATGACAGACCAGGACATTCTCATCCTTATGATAGGTCAGGGAGATGTCGCAATGCTCACATTTTAAGACTTCATTGCACTCCTGACACTTGACGATCGGCTGATAGCCTCTGCGGTTTAAGAGGATGATGATCTGGTTGCCATTGGATAGTTCTTCCTCGATCCTTTGCTTCAGATAGGCGCTTAAGATCTGGTAATGATTCTTCTTGAGGTCTTTGCTGGTATCGATCAGGGTGATCGAAGGGAAGGAATCATTGATCCTTTTCTTCAGGCTTACAAAGCCGTACTCACCATTTAGGGCCCTGGCATAGGAGCCAAGACTTGGCGTAGCGCTGGCTAAAAGGACCTTGGCCTTATGGGTCATCGCTCTTTGGACTGCGATATCCCTGACCTTGTAGGTCGGACTGTTTTCCTGGGCATAGGAGTGATCATGTTCTTCATCGATAATGATCAGACCAAGATGGGTAAAAGGCAGGAAGATGCTTGATCTGGTTCCGACCACGATGTTGATCTTTCCATCCTTAACCCTTTTATATTGTTCATATTTTTCCTGTTCGCTTAGTTCGGAGTGATAGAAAGAAACACCTTCAAAACGGCTCTGTACCCTTTCGATCATTTGCGGGGTCAAAGCGATCTCCGGTACCAGGATCAGGACCTGGGAGCCAAGTGAAAGATAATGTCTGGTCAGATGGAGATAGACTTCGGTCTTACCGGAACCGGTAACACCATAAAGCAGGTTGACCAGTTTGTCGCTGTTTACGATATAGTCATAGGCCTTTTGCTGATCAGGGGTCAGAGTCTTGAACTGTTCGCTTTCGATCCTGGTCTCCTGATAGCTTTTTTCGACCTGATATCTTTCAAAATAACCGGCTTTGATAAGATTTGTGCCAACGGTTTTATAGGTATTTCTAAAAGTGCTGTAAAGCATCGTATCCCGGAAAGAGTCATAGACTTCCTTCTGCCTCTTGCTTAATCCTTCGCTGTCCTTGATAAGTTTGCGGACATATTCCAGCTTTTGTGGCGCCTTATACTTTTTGGTGGTCTTGATATAGCCAGGAAGACAGGTATTAAGACAACCGATGAAAGGAGAGACGGTTATCCTGGAAAGCCACTTAGCCAGGGCATAGATCTCATCGCTGACGATCGGTTCATCATCTATCTGCTCAACGATCGGACTGAGCTTGAAGCCCAGTTTTTCCTCTTCCTTTGCAAGATCAGCGACCTCGTAAAAATCATCAACAAAAGCCAGCGTATTCCGGTTGTTAAAAACTACGAATACTCTGGCATGTTTTGGTATCAATGATTCGCTGTAATAGGAAAAGGTATTGTCAATTTTCAGGTTGGAACTGGAAACATAGACTTGATAGATCCACATAGAAAAAGTATAGCACAATACCTGTTTTTAGGCTTATCCGACCGAGCCCTCCATGTCCATTTTAAGCAGCTGGTTGAGTTCGACCGCATATTCCATCGGCAGTTCCTTGGTAAACGGCTCGATAAAGCCCATGATGATCATCTGCACAGCATCGCTGTATGGCAGGCCTCTTGACATCAGATAGAAGATCTCTTCTTCACTGACCTTGGAAACTGTCGCTTCGTGTTCGATCGAAGAAGTACTGTTGGCCATGATATTGGTCGGGATGGTATCTGAACGGGATATGTCATCCAGGATCAGGGTGTCACATTCGACCTTGCTGCGGGCATATAGGGCATTAGGTCCATGGGATACCAGACCGCGGTAATTGACGGCTCCGCCTTGTCTACAAAGCGATTTGGAAATGATCGTGCTGGAAGTATGCTTGCCCAAATGGATCATCTTGGCTCCCGCATCCTGGACCTGATTCTTGGAAGCAACTGCAACGCTGATACAGAATCCGCGGGAATAATCGCCCTTTAAGATACAGGCCGGGTATTTCATGTTGATATGGGAACCGACATTGCCATCGATCCACTCCATGACGCCCCTTTCCTCACAGATCGCTCTTTTGGTGACCAGGTTAAGGATGTTGCTTGACCAGTTTTGGACGGTACTATAGCGGCATTTGGCGTTTTTCTTGACGAAGATCTCAACTACCGCCGCATGCAATGAATCCTTGGAATAGATCGGGGCCGTACAGCCTTCGACATAGTGCAGATCAGCCTCATCTTCAACGATGATCAGGGTCCTTTCAAACTGACCCATCAGTTCACTGTTAATCCGGAAGTAGGACTGCAGCGGTTTTTCCAGGCTGACGCCCTTTGGTACATAGATGAATGATCCGCCACTCCAGACCGCGGTATTTAATGCCGCATACTTATTATCGGTATAAGGGACCAGGGTTCCGAAATATTCCTTTACCAGATCCGGGTATTGCTTTAATGCACTGTCGGTATCCAGGAAGATGATGCCTTTTTCTTCAACTTCTTTAAGCATGTTGTGATAGACGACTTCCGATTCGTATTGGGTACTGACACCGGCCAGAAACTTCTGTTCAGCCTCAGGGATCTTCAGCTTATCGAAGGTATCCTTGATGACTTCCGGTACATCTTCCCACTGCCTGGCTACCTTATCAGCATTCCTGATGAAGTAGGTATATTCATTGAAATCGATGGAGCTCAGATCCGGTCCCCACTTAGGGTTTTCCATCTTCACAAACTGCTCATAGGCCTTAAGACGAAGATCGAGCATCCACTCCGGTTCATTCTTGGCCTTGGAGATGTTGATCACCGTCTGTCTGCTAAGACCTCTTTCAGTCTTGTAGATCGAGACATCTTCATTTTTGAAATCGTATTTATATTCATCCTGAGCAGCCAGGATCTCTTTATTCTTTTCACTCATTTTCAAGCAGCTCCTTAAAGGCTTTCGGTCCGATGCAGGCACAATTGATACGGTTAGCCTGCTTATAGACATTATCAAAGACTTCCAGCTCTTCCAGATCCTCCCTGTCATAGTCCTGACCCTGGACCATGGCCAGATAGTTGTCGATGATCTTTAAGGCTTCTTCCTTGCTCTTTCCTTTGATCATCGTGGTGATGATGGAGGTCGAACTGGTCGAAAGGGCGCAGCCGTGACTGATGAAATTGGCTTCCTTGACGATGTCGTCTTCGACCTTTATCTGCATAGTGAAATCATCGATGCAGGAATCCGAAGCACTATGTTTCTGCTTGCACATGATGTCTTCGATCAGTTTGTGGTTGCGTGGTCTTTCGTAATGATCGATGATGATCATTCTTCTGGTATCTTGATCTATCATATAAAAGTACCTACTACTTTCTCTAAATCAATATCTTTAAGGACATCGACCAGATGATCGATATCTTCTTTAGTGTTGTAAAAATAGGTGGAGACTCTGACCGATTCCGCGGTCTTGATCGCTTCGACCAGGATCTTGGCACAATGGTTTCCGGCCCTCACACAGATCTTTTGGGTATTGAGATAGGCCGCCACATCCTGGGCAAAGAGTCCCTTGACGTTAAAGGAAACGATGCCAGTCTCAGCGTTTGGATTGTAAACGACGATGTTATCGAGCTTCTTTAACTCTTCCATCAGGTACTCTCTTAACTCATGATCGTGCTTTCTGATACTATCCATTCCGATCTTTTCCAGGTAATCGATCGCTGCGCCAAAACCGATGACGCCTTCAATATTCGGTGTTCCTGATTCAAAGCGGTAAGGAACATCTTTCAGGATGATGTTGCCACAGCTGTCAAAACGGGCATTGGAACCACCGCCAAAGGTCGTCGGTTCCATTTCTTCAAGCAGGTCCATCTTGCCATAAAGCACGCCGACACCACTAGGTCCCAGCATCTTATGGGAACTGAAGGAGAGGAAATCAATATCGAGATCCCTGACATCGGTCTTTAGATGCGGGATGCTCTGGGCACCGTCGACATTGACGATCGCCTTAACTCTATGTGCTTCTTCGATGATCTTTTTAAGCGGTACTATATATCCCAGAACATTGGAAACATGAGCCAAAGAGACGATCTTGACCTTATCATTCAACTTGGCCAGATAGTCATCAAGATCAAAGGAACCGTCTTCCCTAAGTCCGACATATTCAATGATCGCACCGGTCTTCTCGGCTACTCTGAACCAAGGCAAGATATTGGAAGCATATTCAGCGTAGGTGGTAAGGATGACATCACCCTTTTTAAGGATCTTTTCACCATAGCCGGAAGCGACCAGATTAAGGGAACCACTGGCACCGGAGGTAAAGATTATCTCCTTATCGCTTGAAGCATTGATAAACTTGGCGACCTTAGTTCTGGTATTCTCATACTCCTGATGAGCCTTATTGGCGATATCATATTCGCCTCTGCCGATATTGGCGTTATAGCGATCATAAAAACCTTCGATCGCTTCAATGACAGATCTCGGCTTGAAAGTCGTTGCAGCGTTATCGAGATAGATGAGATCAGGATTGCTTTCAAACATCTTAAAATCTTTTCTGATTTTGCTTACATCTAACATAACTCTGATGTCATCTCCTCTAACTTCTGTTTCAGTGATTCGGTATTGGAATCATCGAAAATCTCAAAATCCGGTTTGAGGTAGGATCGGATGATCAGCGATACCGCTTCTTCAGCGGAAAGACCGCGTGAATTGAGATAATACATCGTGTCTTCATCGACCGTACCGAAAGTCAGGGCATGAGCTGCCTCAACATCATTTTCGTCGATAAAAAGCGTAGGCAGGATCCTGGCATTATTAAGATTATCCATCGTCAGACAACGGGATTTCTGGTAATGCTTCGAACGGAAACAGCCTCTGCTCATCCTGCCGATGACATCAAAGTCGATCTTGCCGTTTTTAAGCAATACGGAATTATTATCCATGCTGCACTCGCTATCGGCTCCTTCGTGGATAGCCTCCAGTTTCATCTTCTTAAAGGCATCAGCCAATACATAGGTCTTAAGGGTAAAATTGTTGTTTTTAGGCAAAACGGCCTTAAGATCGAAGCTGCTATCGTGGGCAGTAAAATCGATATAATAAAGCGTCAGATCCGCTTCAAGAGTCAGATCGACCGTACTATCTATCTTCTTATCAGCATTATTGACCAGGATGATCTTGCGATCTTCCGTAATGGTCTCTCTGATATCAGTATCATCATCGAGATAGATGATCGCTTGTCTTTTATCACTTAGATCCTTAAGCATTGTTTCTACCCTTGTTTACAGCGCAAACGCCTAATGAATAGACCATTGGGCGGTTATTGACGATCGGATTGATCTTAAGTTCATTGTAAAGCCAGTCATAACCGTCACTATCGATCCTGGTTACCAGCTCATAGTCGCCATCCAGAACGATCTTGCCATCGATCAGGACGTGAGCATGAGTCGGCTTGGTCAGACTGTAGAAACGTTCATAGTGACTGATGATCGAAACACCAGGATTGGTTTCTTTTTTTAGCTCCTCCAAGGCATCAGCAACATATTTCAAAGCATCGACGTCCAGACCGGAGTCGATCTCATCAATCATGCATAAGGTCGGTTTGAGCATCAGCATCTGTAAGATCTCATTACGCTTCTTTTCGCCGCCGGAGAAACCTTCGTTGACGAAACGGTGAGCCAGATCATCTTTCATGTTGAGCAGTTTGATGCTCTTATCAAGCTCCTTGATGAACTTGAAGATCGAGATCGGTTCCTCATTGTGGGCATTGATCGCAGCTCTTAAGAATTCGCTGTTAGTAACGCCGCCGATCTCATTCGGATATTGCATGGCCAGAAAGATTCCGGCTTTTGAGCGCTGGTCAACTGTCATCTTTAAGACATCCTGACCGTCATATATGATCGATCCTTGCGTAACTTCATAGGCCGGATTGCCCATGATAGCCTGGATCTGGGTCGATTTGCCATTGCCATTAGGACCCATCAGGGCATGGATCTCTCCCTGATTGATCTCTAAATCGATACCTTTGATTATTTCTTTGTCTCCGGCTTTTACGTGCAGGTCATTTATAGTTAATGTTTTCATAGTTAGCCTCCAACAAAAGAATAATATCACAAAGTTTCTGATCAGGGGGTTTTACTATCTATCAATTGAAACGGTTATGTAATTATGGGCTTCGTATCACACACTCAGGATAGGATCGTTTGTTTACAAGATGATTTAACGAAATAAGTATCATAAATTGAACCCTCATGGCTTTTGTATTACAATAAAAAAGTTAAATAAGGAGAAAGACTATATATGGATTATAAAGGATTGATCAAAAAATATTGGTTTGTCGGTCTGTTATCCTTGATCTTTGTGGCCTTTATCATCGTCTATTCCGTAGAGACGATCAACGAAAAGAAGGCCAGCGAGATCAATGTCCAGGCCAAAACCGACGAAAACGGTGAATCCGTGTTATATAGCATCAATGGTGAAGATTACACGATCCGTGATCTATACGACGAATTAAGCGCAACCAACTTAAGCAGCACTGTCTTCTATGAGTACCAGAGACTGGTCATGAAGGACGGTGTCAAGAGCAATGACAGCATGGAAGCTTTGGCTACCGCTAATGTTGCTAACATGAAGAAGAATTATGACTCTGATCTGCTCGATGCCCAGATCCGTTACTATGGATTTGACGGTATCAAGGAACTGCACGATTTCTTCATCATGCAGCTAAAGACCAGAGAACTCGCCAAGCAGAATATCCTGGCTCACGAAGAAGATATCCTCGTACCTTGGTATGAGAATAACCACCCTCGTCTGGTATCACACATCCTGGTCAAGGTCGCTGATATTACCAAGACCGAGAATGAGGATGGAACCTATACCCTGACCGCTAACCCGACTGAGGAAGAGACCGCAAAGCTCAACGAAGTTCTGGAAGCCTTAAAGACCAGGACCTTCGAAGAAGTTGCTGCTACATACTCTGAGGATAGCAGTGCCAGCAATGGCGGTTCACTGGGAATCGTTACCGATACCAGCGCTGAAAGCTTCGTCAAGGAATTCAAGGATGCTATCCCAAGCGGAGATAATGAGATGAGTGAAGTCGTCTTAAGTGAATACGGCTATCACTTCATCCTGACCAAGGCTTCAAGCCTTGAGGCCTTAAAGGAATTCGATGATCTGTATCAGGCCATCTATAACGAAGACAGCAAGTTATATTACCAGCCGATCTTCGATAAGGGAGCAGAACTCGGATACGAGATCGCTGCTGACGTCAAGGATCAGATCATGTCCGAACTCGGATTAAAGGAGGCTGAATAAGATGAAAAGATTACTTATCGTATTGGTACTGCTGCTTAGTATCTGCAGCTGCTCCAAAACCAATTACAGCGTCAAGATGAATGACGATACTCCTTTGATCACCCGTAATGGCAAGACTGTTATGACCGTAAGCGACGTTGCTAACAGATACCAGTTTCTGGATAGCACCAATCTGGTTTTAAGCAACTGCATCGATAAGATCGCTGAGATCGAAGGCATCACCGGTATCGAAGAACAGGTGCAGGCCGAGATCGATTCCATGATCGAATCTTATGGTGAACAATACGAAGTCCTGTTACAGTACTATGGCTTCGCTAATGCTGAAGAATATACCAAGGTCGTCCGTTCACAGATCGCCATGGAACAGTTAAAGGCAAAATATATCGATGAGCACAAGGACACCTTCATTGATGAATACGCTCCTAAGAGGGTCCAGTATGTTTCCTTCGCTGATGAAGAGACTGCCAATGAATTCCTAGGCCGTGTAAAGGCTGGCGAACAGTTTGATGCTGTTGCCTATGAATACAGCAACGACACTTCCATCCAGCCGGCAATCTTAACCAACAAGGGAACCCTGGCTTCCGATATCAAGAGCATCATCGTATCCCTGCCTAAGGGACTCAGTACTCCGATGTACCTGCCTAAGACTACCATCGATGAAGCAGGTAACAGTGTTGATGGCTATGCTTATTATGTCTTCAACATCCTGGAAGATGATCCATCAGTACTGATCGATGATATCAAGGATACCATCGCTTCGAATCTTTCTAACGGTACCGTTTATGCTTATTACCTGCAGAAATACGAATTTACTCCGTATAATCGTTTCATCTACTTCTACATGGAGCAAAACTTTCCGGAGGTAATCAAATAATGTGCGTCTTCTGTGACATCATCGAAGGAAAGATCCCTTCCTATAAGATCTACGAAGACGAGCAGGTCATCGCAATTCTGGATATTGCTGAAGCCAGCAAGGGGCATACCTTAGTCATCACCAAAAAGCACTACGAAAGCTTCATGGATGTCGATAAGAAGACCCTCGAACATCTGATCGGTGTCGTTCAGGATCTGGCCAAGCATATCGAAGCCAAGACCGGCTGCAAAGGATTCAATATCTTAACCAATGTCAATGAAGTATCCGGTCAAAGCGTCAAGCATCTGCACTTCCACATCATCCCACGCTATGATGAACACGATCACCTCAATGTCGGTTTCATCCAGCACGAGGTTACCGATCTGGAAGAAGTATACGAACTGTTAAAAACCAAATAAGTTAAAAAAGACAGATCAATGATCTGTCTTTTTTATTATCTACCTCATATTTTGTATGAGGTTTTTTAATGAACTTCTTACTTCATCAATTCTTCGATGTCTACCGCATTGCCGGTATGAGGCTTATTAGGATCCTGCTTATAGGCTTTGCGCTTCTTAGCCATTTCCCTAGCTTCCTTAGATCCGCTGTTAAGCACGATCTTGACGGCTCTAGGGATAGCGTAAGAGATAAGACCGGTAACCTTGTCCTCGGCACGGCGATAATCTGACATCTCCGGATGATCACGTTTGAGGTGGATCGCATCGAATTCACATCTGGTCGTACAGATACCGCAACCGATACATCTGTTCTCATCAACGATTGTGACACCGCAAGACAGACATC
The DNA here is from genome assembly GCA_017512625.1 of Erysipelotrichaceae bacterium. The sequence continues at coordinate 568 of JAFWFB010000172.1, read as the reverse complement.
TTGAGCACTCGGTACGTACCTGATCCTCGGTAAGGATCTTGCGTGGATCAGCGAAGGAATGTCCCGGATCTTCGATCTTTTCAACTTCCGGTTCCTGTCTTCCCGCATGATCGTAGGAAGGAACGGTGATATTGTCGACATCAAGAGCCTTGAAGAATCTTCTGTCACGGCCTACGGTCTGAGGAACATTGAACTCGGATACATAACGCATCAATGATTCAGCTGCCTCATGACCCTGAGCGATCGCATTGATAACGAACTTAGGACCGGTGAAGACGTCGCCGCCAACGAAGATGGATTCATCTTCAGTCTGGTAAGTGAACTTGTCAGCTAATGGATAGTTGCCTCTGGATAATGTGACCTTGGTTCCTTCTAACAGCTTGCCCCACTCGATGCTTTGACCGATCGCGAAGACAACTTTATCAGCCTTAACGGTGATCGTATCATTTTCATCATACTTAGGTGCGAATTTGCCGTTTTCATCAACGGTAGAAAGGCAGCGCATGAAGATGACTCCGCAGACCTGACCCTTATCATCGACCAGAACTTCTTTCGGACCCCAGCCGTT
>JAFWFB010000171.1 GCA_017512625.1 Erysipelotrichaceae bacterium | reverse complement strand
TGTTATTAAAGGTTTCAAGTCTTTGAAAGACAAAGATTTCCCTAAACAGGAGCAGTATTGCCTTTTGATAATGAATGACGGAAGTCTTTCCGCAGGAAGATGGGATCGGTTATCCGATCCGGAAGAGGGCATCTTTATCTATGCTTCAGCCTTAGCCAGCCATGACATGAAAGAAGTCTTTGCCTGGGTGGCCTTAAGCAATGACGACATATTTGAAAGAGAACTGGAAAAAGAAAGGGAAAAACAGCTCGAAGAAGAACTGAACAAAAATCCGTCCCTCGATAAGAAAAAGTTCAAATACGGGATCGATATCGAGATTTATTATGAAAAAGCTTTAGAGAAACTTAAAAAGGAATATCCTTGGGCTACCATGACCCAGATGAAAAAGGTCCTGCCTTACGTGATCGTTCCCCGTCATGGAAAATACATCTTTGGCCGCGATGAAGGAACGTTAATGGATTCCCGGGTGATCAGGGAATGGACCGAGGGCGAAACAGCCGATGAATTCATCGATTATCTTTGCGAATACACAAAGGATCCTGTGATCAATTCCAATCCCGAAGAGAAATTCAGACTGGGGATGGATATTGAAACATACCTTCAAATAGCCTTTGAAAGCGTAAAAAAGGATTACACCTGGTTTGATAAAAAGATGATCGACGATTCCTGGCATTATGCCATCAAGAAGGTCGATGGCGAAGATGAATTTGTCAGGGAATACAAGGAAGATGGCAGTTATACCGTACTTGATTGCAGCAGCGCTGAAAGATTCATCGAAAATGTGGAATACGACTATCAGCAGGCAGCCTTAAGAGCCAATCCGGTCGTCAAGACCTATGAAGTCAGGTTTGGCCATATTGAAATACATGGCTGGAATCTGGAACATTATATCTTTTCCAGACTTAAGACCGGCGATTATAAGGTTAACATCCAGGCCGGCGACAGGGTAACGGGAGCCGGGAGGGAGTTTTTCATTACGCCTTATTGCTTTGAGGCTGAAACCTTTGATGAATTCCTGGATCGTTACCTTAAGATCGTTCCGGGAAATTCCTTCGGCTTATACAAGGAAGACCTGATAACGGATGAAAAACTGAAGAAATTCTTAGGATATTGAAAAAGATCAGGCTGATGTATAAAAACATGTTTATTCATCTGCCTTTGTTTTCATTTGGTTAGGGAACAAATTGATATAATTGACATATAAATGTTCCCTAAAATCAGGGCATGAAAATAAGAATTTATGATCATAAGTTTTAAAGACGTTATGATAATGCAACTTTCAGTTAACAATAAAGGAGAAGTTTAATATGAGCGACAATAAATTGGCATTTATCCACGGTATCATCCTGACCGGTGAAAAGGATATGGTACCTTTAAAGGGCTATACCCTGTTTACCGAAGGGGAAAGGATCGCGGATATCAAGGAAGCTTCCGCTTCAACCGAAGGCTATGAAGTCATCGATCTGAAGGGAGCTTATCTGATGCCCGGACTGATCAACATGCACGTCCATATTCCGGCTACAGGCAAACCGAAAAAGAAGCAGACCGACGCCAAGAAACTGGTGCGGATCCTGATGTCCAATGCCCTGCTTAGAAAAGTTGCCTATAACATGTGTGTGCGTTATGTTAAGCCGTAACTTTTAAGCGGCGTTACAACGATACGTTCCGTTGGCGGTGTCAGCAATTACGACTCCCGTCTTCGCAATGAGATAGCCAAGGGTGCAAAGACCGGTCCAAGGATCCTTGCTGCCAACATGGCTGTATCCGTACCGGGAGGACATATGGCCGGTTCTCTGGCTTATGAAGCCACTTCAGCCGAAGAAGCCGTCTCCTACGTGGAAAAGATAGCTTCAGACAAACCTGATCTGATCAAGCTGATGATAACCGGCGGTGTTTTGGATGCGGAGAAAAAAGGCGAACCGGGTGAGCTTAAGATGCCTGCTGAATACGTCAAGGCCGCCTGCGACAAGGCGCACTCCTTGGGACTTAAGGTAGCAGCCCATGTGGAAAGCACGGAAGGCGTAAGGATAGCTTTGGAAAACGGCGTTGATACCATCGAACACGGTGCCAGGCCTGATGAAGACATCATAAGGCTGTTTAAGGAAAGAAATGCTGCACTTGTAACTACCATCTCCCCGGCCTTGCCTTTTGCTCTATTTGACAGAGAGCTTATTGGAGCTACCGAAGTTCAGCAATACAATGGCAGGATCGTCTTTGAAGGTATCATCGACTGTGCCAAGCAGTGTCTTGAAGAAGGAATAGCGGTCGGTCTTGGTACCGATACCGGCTGCCCTTATATCACCCACTATGACATGTGGAGAGAGCTCTACTACTTCCATAAATACTGCGACGTATCCAATTCCTTTGCCCTTTATACCGCTACCTTGGGCAATGCGAAGATCGCAGGCATCGACAAGGAGGTCGGTTCCTTGGAAGCTGGAAAGATCGCCGATCTGATCGTTACCGACAAGGATCCTTTGGAAGACCTTAAGGCTTTACGCAATGTGAAGATGGTCATCGCCAGGGGAAAGATGGTCGATATCTCTGGACTTAAGAAATATCCGGATTGTGAAAGGGAACTGGACAAGTACCTTTAAGGAGGGAATATGAAGATACTGTTTATCGGAAACAGCCATACCTATATGAACGACATGCCTGAACTTACCAGGCAGATGATCGAGAATGCGACCGGAAAGCCATGCGAAGTTACCATGCTCGCATACTCGGGCAGATCTATTAAATGGCACTACGAGGAATACTTTCCGATCCGCTTTGCCCTGCTTCATGGCGGATACGACTATTGCGTGATGCAGGAACAAGCACATCCTTTGCCTGATATCGAAGATACTTTTACCTTTGCACCGAAGATCATCGAACTATGCAAAAAGACCGATACGACCCCGGTGATATTTGAGACCTGGGCCGAGAAAAGGATGCCTGAACACCAGGCGGAGATGAACAGAAGATACCATAAATTAGCCAGTAAGCAGGGTGCCTTACTGGCTCCGATAGGAGAAGTATGGGCAGCAGTTTTATCTGAGCTTAAAGATCAGCCGGATGTCGATCTCTACTTCCGGGATGGCGAACACGCCTCCTATGTCGGGGATTATCTGATAGCCATGGTGATCACCAGGACCATTACCGGAAAGCTTCCGGATGAAGACTTCTTAAAGGCCTTTGACTTTAGCGTTCCTGAACATTTCTATCCATTAAAAGAAGATGTAAATGATGAGCTTACAGTCATACCGAAAGAAGTTGCTCAGATCATCAGAAAACAAGTAGAGATAAGATCTGAATAATGATGATAAAGTTAGATTAAAGAAGGTAGTTTATGAAATACAGAAAAGACAAATACGGGAATGATCTCTCCATACTGGGATATGGCTGCATGCGCTTTTCCAAAAAAGGCAGAGACATTGATATCGATAAGGCGGAAAAGGAGATCCTGACTGCTTATAAGGCAGGAG
>JAFWFB010000020.1 GCA_017512625.1 Erysipelotrichaceae bacterium | reverse complement strand
TTTTATCCTTTGCGGCCGGCGCAATGCTATATGTCGTAGTGGAAGAGCTGATCCCGGAGGCATCCAGCGGCGATCACTCTAACATCGGTACAGTCGGCTTTGCTGTCGGCTTCATTATCATGATGATTTTGGATATCGCCCTAGGTTGATAAAAGAAATCATAATAAAAAGCCCTGTCATGGACAGAGCTTTTTTAATAGTTGATTATTAGCTGATCTTGGTTCCAGCAGGCATGCCGCTTTCAAGGACCTTTAACTGTTTGCCATCTTCACTGGCAGCTGTTAAGATCATGCCTTTGGATTCAACGCCTCTTAACTTGATCGGTTTAAGATTCAGCACAACTGCGACATTCTTGCCGACCAGTTCTTCCGGCTTATAGAACTTGGCAATACTGGAAACGATCTGACGGTTTCCGTATTCACCAAGATCGATGTCGAATACCAGCAGCTTATCAGCTTGCGGATGCTTGCTGCAGGATACGATATTGCCGACGACGATATCCAGTTTCGCAAAGTCCTCGATACCGACTTCCGGCTGAGTCTTCTTGTATTCCGGCTCCTTTGGTGCGAACTGCTTCATGAATTCCTCTTCATCGATCCTGTTAAACAGGATCTCCGGTTTTTCAACTACATGGTATTCATCGACAGTCGCAAATTCCTTCAGGTGATCATAGTCATCCTTGCGGGTATTTAACATGGTAAGGATCTTATCACCGGTATCAGGCAGATAGGCGGAAAGAAGAGTGGAAGCGATCCTGATTCCTTCAAACAGGTTGTAGAGGACTTTTTCCAGCTTATCCTTTTCGTTTTCATCCTTAGCCAGGATCCAAGGAGTAGTTTCATCGATGTACTTGTTAAGACGCTTGTACATGTCAAAGATATCATCGATCGCATCAGCTACCCTAAGATTGGCCATCTTGACGGCTACATCAGCAGTCTTGGAATTGATGGTCTCGATTAAGTCACTGTCAAACTCGGTCGATGCATCGTTTCTTTTTACAACGCCACCGAAATACTTGTTGGCCATGGTGATCGTTCTGTTTACCAGGTTGCCAAGGATATTTACCAGGTGGGAATTGTATCTTTCAACCATCAGCTCATATGTAATTGAACCATCCTGAGCAAATGGCATCTCGTGTAAGACGAAGAAGCGGACCGGATCTACGCCGAACTTCTCGATCAGATCATCAGCATAGATGACATTGCCACGGGACTTGGACATCTTGCCATCACCGACTAAAAGCCATGGGTGACCGAAGATCTGCTTAGGCAGTTCAACGCCCAAAGCCATCAACATGATCGGCCAGTAGATGGTATGGAAACGCAGGATATCCTTACCGATCAGATGGACATCAGCTGGCCAGTATTTTTTGAATAATTCGCCATGATTGCCATCAACGTCATAGCCAAGACCGGTAATATAGTTGGCTAAGGCATCGATCCAGACATAGACGACATGCTTTGGATCGAAATCGACCGGAATGCCCCAGGTAAAGGAAGTTCTGGATACACAAAGATCCTGCAGGCCTGGCTTGATGAAGTTATTGATCATCTCATTCTTGCGGGATTCAGGCTGAATGAACTGTGGGTTTTCTTCGATATGCTTAAGCAGTCGGTCTGCGTACTTGCTCATCTTGAAGAAGTAGGCTTCCTCTTTGGCTTTCTTTACTTCTCTTCCACAATCCGGACAGGTAGCAACGCCATCCTTCCAGACGATCTGCGAGTCGGTATAGAAAGTCTCATCAGGTACACAATACCAGCCCTCATACTCGCCCTTGTAGATATCGCCTTGCTCATAGAGCTTGCGGAAGATCTTCTGGACCTGCTTTTCGTGATAGTCATCAGTGGTCCTGATGAAGTGATCGTACTGGTTATTGGTCATGTCAAAGATCCTTTTGATCTCCTTGACATTCATATCGACATACTCTTTCGGGCTCATGCCTGCTGCTTTGGCCTTTTCCTCGATCTTGATACCGTGTTCATCGGTACCGGTCTGGAAATAGACATCATAGCCTTCCAGCTTCTTATACCGACAGATCGCATCAGCGAGAATGATCTCATAGGTGTTGCCGATATGCGGCTTGCCTGAAGCATAGGCGATGGCGGTAGTCAGGTAATACTTTCCTTTGCTCATATTTTCCTCCAATAAAAAAGTGATACCAAGGGCGCAATAGCGCGGTACCACCTTTGTTTGTCACTTGATACTCTTAACGCGAGTAAACGTCATAAGACACTCCCTCATGCATTTTCATTCACCGTTCCTGTTACTTTTCAGCTACCGTAACTCTCTTTTTCAGGAAGTATGTGAATTACTTCATGAGATCTTCGTACTTCATAATATTAACACACTATATCAGGATTTTTTATTTAATTTTACGCCCAAATAGGCACCAAGCAGACCA
>JAFWFB010000170.1 GCA_017512625.1 Erysipelotrichaceae bacterium | reverse complement strand
TGTGCAATGATGCAGGCAATTATTTTATAAATCAGATCAGTCAGAATTAGCCAATGATGGACCAAAAAAGCATATCTGTGTTGCAAAAGAAAAATCTTTTCATTGATAATCTCATTATTCTTTCAGAAAAATAAACACAGTCCCTGAAAAAGCTTATTCTTATTTATAATGAAATCAGAGATCAATATGAGAGAGATTGACGACCGTTATCCGGAGTTTGCGGAAGCAAAGGAGCCGAGAAGAAGAGGAAAACATCACAAAGGTTTAAACTGGGTGTTTTTTGCGACCTCCGGCCTTTTCGTTTCGACGATGTTCATACTTAATGCTCCGCCTTCATCCGCGATAAAGCCGGTGGAAGCTAAAAACGTAACCGTTACTATCGATGTCGAGTCTATCGAGGAGGAATATTCCGGTGACGAGTACGTCATATCTCCTGAATATACTTTCACTGCCTTGGAAGGAGATCAGGATGTGAGCGATTCAGTCACCGTTTCGCTTAAACCGGGAACGGAGTTTAAAGCCAGGGATGCAGGGACATATCCTTTTGGCCTGACAGCTTCTTCCTTTGATGTTGCCGTTGAAGGATATGACGATAATACGGTCGTGGTCAACGACGGAAGTCTGACCATAAAACCAGCCGAGGTCACGGTTACCATTACCGGAAACAACGCGATCCTAAGATATGACCGCAGGATCCACGAAGTTGAGGGCTATGAACTAACTGATGACAGCGAGATATACGATCTTTCCAATGTATCTTTCAAAGGAGAAGCCAAGGTATCGGGAATCTATGCCGGAAAAACCTTCATGGGCTTATCGTCTTCACAGTTTAGCAATGATGATCCTAATTTCAATGTTAGTTTCGATATAACTGACGGTTATCTGCAGATACTTAGGACTAATGTCAATGTAAACATAATCGGTAACAGCAATACGCTTACCTACGACGGTACCTCGCACAGCGTCAGCGGATACTACGCCGAAATCGATAATCCTGTATACAGCGAAAATCTGATCGCTTTTGACGGCTATGCGGAGGTATCGAGGACGAGTGTCGGTACCAGCACTATGGGACTTAGTCCGGAAAAGTTCAGGAGTATCGACAACAATTTCAGTGTGACTTTCAGTGTCACTGACGGATATATCAAAATAAATGAACCTGAGAATAAAAATCCAACCATCAGGGATCTCGATGTCTATGATAACGTCAACATGGATATGGTAGAGTTTGCCGGGGTCTCCTTCATGATGAAGCCTAACGAAGTGGCAAAGGCCGGCGGTAAGGCTGTTTTCAATGTATATGTCAAGAAGGAAGACGGTACCTTCGAAAAGGATGACGAATATCCGTATGAGTATATCGGCGAAGGAGATGACAGCGAAGTCGAGATCTACGTCCTTCACCGCATGCCGGAAGACAAGTGGCGTATCCGCGAGACAGGAAAGCTGGTTGGTGAATACACCTATCCGGATGGCAGTACAGGCAGATATGAATCCGAAGAATTCTATATGTATAAGGGATCGTTTGTGAATCTGAACTGGGATTATGGCGAATACGGCATCCTGCTTAACGGCAACAAGATCGAAGTCGATCTGATATTTGATGAAACTGTGGAATTCGATGACGGAGAAACGATGTCCGTTTCCCGTGACAATGTTGAGATCATTGAAGCCAGCGCTCATGCATATGTTTATGACAGCGACGACAATTATGTTGAAGAGCTCTCCAGCAGTAAAGATATGCCTGATTCAGTAGAATACTTTACGGATGATGAGGGTCTGTTACATATGCATCTGATCTATAACTTCGACATCGATGTCGATCCCGGAGCAGCATACGAGGTATATACCGGCTTCTATGCTGAATTCTATGACAAAGCTTCCGGTTGGAATGCAGCTCTTTGGTAAGAGTTCTCAATAAATGTAATACGGAGGGATGAGAATGAAAGTTAAGAATATCGTATTTTTGCTGATAGCCATCGTACTGGCAATATTACTTTTCAATCCGAATCTGTTGCCTGTTTCGACAGACACAAAGCTGTCGATGAAGGAACTGATAACGGATAATTTCCTGCTTGAAGGAAACGCCCATATCACCATGGCACACATACTGACATTGATCCTGGCTTTATGCGTTGTCTGGATCGTGTATGTTTTGCTCAGATCAATTCTGAAATTCAGAGCCGCAAAGAGTGCACATGATGCTACGGCAGCCACTCTGCTGATAGGTCTGATCCGCTATTTGGCCGTGATCGTCGCCTTCATCTGGGGCTTACATATTATGGGTGTCAATACCACAGCTGTTTTAGCTGGAGCCGGAATTATCGGACTGATCATTGGCTTCGGTGCTCAAAGTCTCATCGAGGATATCATTACCGGCCTGTTCATCATTTTTGAAGGACAGTATAAGATCGGTGATATTATCGTTCTGGATGATTTCCGCGGTACGGTCCGAAGCATCGGTGTCCGGACGACTACTATCGAAGATGCCGGCGGCAACCTTAAGATCGTCAATAACTCCGACATACGCAATCTCCAAAACCGTTCCGTCAACATATCGCTTGCCAAGTGCGATGTTGCAGTAGCCTATGATACCGATCTGAGAAGACTGGAAAAAGTCGTCGAAGAAGCTCTTCCTAAAATGTATGAAGGCAACAAGGATCTGTACCTGGCTGCTCCAAGATACCTCGGAGTTGAAGAGCTTGCCGACAGCGGCATCAATCTTCGGTTTGTAGTCGATGTCAAGGAAGAAAACATCTTCAAGGCCCAAAGAAAACTCAGAAGAGATATAAAGATCCTCTTCGACGAGTCAGACATCAGGATCCCGTTCCCACAGGTCGTTGTTCATAAAGGAGAATGAATGCCTAAGGAGCCATCTGTTTAAATGTACTGGACTAAAGGAATAAAGATCAGAAAGTTAACGATAATGATCGCTTTATTATCGGTTTTGCTGATCGGAGGTGTAATGATCATGATGCTAAAGGGCGATAAATATCCCGATAGCGGACTTAAGGAAGTCAGCTATTATAGCGGTGGAAGCATGCTTGGAGAGCGTTATACCGTAACGCTGACCTATCAGAATGAAAAGGAAGCTAAACTGGTCACGGAAAGCATGCCCAGTCATAGTGA
>JAFWFB010000169.1 GCA_017512625.1 Erysipelotrichaceae bacterium | reverse complement strand
TGATGTCCTTTAAAAACGTATAACTTCATATTTGCCGCCTCCTCGTAGTTTCAGTATATAACAGCTATTTGCCGTTACCTATCGCAAACTTGCTTCATATTCTTATACTTTTAAAACGTTATGAAAGAATATTCATAATCGTTAGATGCAAACAAACAGATGGGGTAGAATTATGATGAATAAAAGGAGAAATAATACATATATGGATAAAGAAACAGAAGTCAAACAGGGATATGTTTCCAATACCTGGAAAAATGTTGCTATTTGTTTGCTGGTTGCTCTGATCGCGGTCACTGCCCTTTATGTCAATAAAGTAGGCTTTAAGGAAAGTACCGTAACACCAGAGCCGGAAGTTCCGGATACCGTTGAACCGGCCCTTAGCTTATGGACCGATGATGCCCGCGCTAAAAAGGAACTGATCGATTATATTGAAGCTGTTACAACTGAGGGAAGTCCGGACTTTATCCCGGTTGAAAGACGTATTGCAGTCTTTGACTTAGATGGTACGCTGTTTTGCGAGACCGACCCGAACTATTTTGACTACACGCTTTTAAGATACCGTGTTCTGGACGATTCTGACTATAAGGATAAAGCCTCCGATTTCGAAAAGGAAGTCGCTTTAAAGATCCAGGATCAGAACGAAAACGGCACCTCTTACAAGGGTCTGGAAGTTGATCATGGCAAGGCTGTCGCTTCCGCTTTCAAGGGAATGACAGTCGAGGAATTCATCGACTACATACAGGAATTCAAAGAGCAGGAAATGCCTAGCTATACCGGCATGAACCGCGGTGGCGGTTTCTACCTGCCAATGCTTCAGGTAGTCGATTATCTGCAACAAAACGACTTTACCGTCTACGTTGTAAGCGGTACAGACCGCTTCATCGTTAGAGGCATCGTTACCGGCAGTCCGCTGAATATTCCTAACCGCCAGATCATTGGTTCTGATGAATTGCTGGTAGCTGATAATCAGGGCGATGTTGACGGTCTTAATTATGTCTTCGATGAGAATGACAAGGTCGTTCTTTCCGGTGAATTCATCATCAAGAATCTTAAGATGAACAAGGTTACTGTTATTGCCCAGGAAATCGGCGATCAGCCGGTCTTATCCTTCGGTAACAGTACTGGTGATTCTTCGATGGCTGAGTATGTCACTTCAAATAACCAGTACAAATCACTGGCTTTCATGCTTTGTTGCGATGATACCGTCCGTGAGAATGGTAACGAAGAAAAAGCTGATAAGATGTTCGCTCTTTGTGAAGAGTTCGACTGGGTACCGATCTCCATGAAGAATGACTGGACCACCATCTATGGCGAAGGCGTAGAAAAGAAATAACAATAATTAAAGCAGAATTAAAAGAACACCTTATTGGTGTTCTTTTTCTTTCCAGCTGAATTCGATCTTGCGGTTGTTTTTGGCACAGTCTTTAAGATAGAGACCGATGAGATTCTGGTAAGGGATGCCACTGTTTTTGGCTTCCTCTCTGAAGTAGGCGATGGTATCGTAGTCAAGCTCGATACCGACCTGCTTGCCAAAGCGGCCGAAGCGACTGTTTAAAGCCCGGCTGAAATCATATTCTTTTCTCATTGCCACTCCACCTCATACCATTTGACTTCCGACTTTTCAGCCTTGCGGGCTGAGGCCAGCTTAGCGGTATCTTCATCGATCATCCTATATTGACAGACGATAAACTTTTTAAGTTTGCGGACAAAGCCTAAGATGACAAAAGCATCACTATCTGATGAATCAGGATCGGGAGTGATCAGGGCATCAGAATCGTTAAACACCGCTGATGCATCGCTTAATGATATTCCGTATTTTTGCTCATTCAGCTCTTCGTCCTGTTTATCCCATGTAACGTTTATTTTACTCATGTTTAAAATCTCCTTGATTATATTTCGATGTCCAGCGTTTTATTCTTATGCCACTTGTTGATCTTGACGATCATTACGATGGTCAAAACAAACAGTAATATCGCTGACAGGAAATACGGAATGATGGCCATTTCGTGACTGGCAGTCAAAGAGGCTGAATAATCAAACAGCGTATGCAGGAAGGAAGGGATGAAGATCGCCAAAAAGACATAGAATTTACTTCCCTTGACCTTGCCAAGACCGTAATAGTAGCCCATGATTGCTGCAAAGGTGAAATGAAACGGCGTCAATGCCCGAAAAATGGCTGTGGTCATATTTCCGGAAGCATAACCGAAATCCTCAGATAACTGGAAACTGATGGCTACGACACAAAAGTATAACAGGGCATCCATCCATGTCAGGTGTTCTTCCTTCTTCATGAATATCCTGGCACCCAGGAACTTGAAGATCTCCTCGACGAAGCCAACGATGATAAAGGTCTTGATAAAGCCTCTTACTATACCAATAGAACCGGGATCCTGTTGGCTCTGTCTGAGCTGTTCCATGACCGACTGAGTCTTTTCGAAATCGAAAAGATCCCTTAAGGTATCAAAGCCATATATGGAAATGAAGTTTACAACAGCTCCCACAATAGTGAAAAAGGATGCAACGATTCCTACAACAAGACCGGCGATCAACAGTTTGACGAACACTGTCCTTGGGAAAGGTTTTTCTTTTTTCATCCGTAAGATCCAGATAAGCAAAGCTATCGAAACCGGTAGCGACATTAAACTAGCAAGCATAATTATTCCTCTTTTTTCTTATCGTATCACAAAAGGACGGGCATGATTTAGCTCATCTCCAATAAGTTTAATAATAAAAAACCGTTTCACTAAGAAACGGCTTGATTATCTCTTATAAGCGGTCCTGATGGTTTTCCAGTGAATGACCGTATTCTGCTACATGGAAGATTAAGTACTTCTGTAAGGCATAGAATAAGAAGGTCAGACTCAAGGTAGTGGAAGTCGATCCCAGAGGTGAACCATTGACGGTCAGATTGGAAGCCATGAAGGTCAAAACGCAAGAAGCGATGATGCCAAAGATACCGCCAATGATCTCGGTACGGGCTGAGGTCTTAAGCGCTTTAACACACTTCTCTGAGAAAGGTCTTTCTTCCCTGCACTCGCCATAGGCAGTTCTGGTCTTGATGACACCAACGATGGTGATCAAAAGACCTACCAAGCCCAGACATAAAGCCACTAAAACGACCGGTTTTAAGGCATCCATCTCGGCCGGGGTCATGGTTCCGCCATTGATGGTGATCGGTCCGTTGCTTTGAGCCAGGGAAGAAAAACTTCCGGCCATGAGCAAGGCACCTTCAACAAAGACCAGTAAAGCGGCTGCTATTACCAGAAAAACCAAAACGATCGTGCAACATAATTTGAGAATTCCTGCTGTTGTTTTCATTTTTTCTCCTTATTGAAAGCGTCAGATGACGCTTGTTCATATTTTAATAAACGGAAATGTCCGGCAGATCCGGAACGGTATCAGTGGTCTGATAAGTCCTTCCGGTCTCCGTTGAAGTAATGGTATCGTTATCGATATTCAGGCTATACTCGGTGAGATAAGTCACTCCATCAACGACCTGGGAGACTTTTAGATAAGTGATGGAATCCTCAGAAAAACTGAAGAAACAGGCATTGCCTGTATGATCCAGGTATTTTTCAACATCTTCACCCTGCAGCGTTACCTGATGAGTCTTATCGATTTCCATTTCAGCGAGCAGTTTGCCCTGATCGGTTGCGATCACCATGGAAGAGGTATACAGCTCCCAACCCGCAGGAACACTGAAGACGATATAGTCCTTATCGTTTCCCTTGAAGGTAGAGGCCTTAAAACCGTCCACAAATATCTCGGATGCGCAATCGTAAAGGGTTCCGTTTTCCCGGCATTCCTTAAGATAATTGACGTCGATATCCGACAGGATCGCTCTTCCTACTGCAACCAGTCCGTAATATTCGTCTTCCCCGATGATTTCGGCTTTGTAATAGGAGATGCTTGGATCACTGTCGATCTCGGAAGACTCCATTTCGAAGGTTATCGTGACCCTTCGATGCTCGCCATTGACACTCAGATCGCGGTATTCCCAGCCCGGAGTGATGTCGACCGAAAAAGGGACCCTTTCGGATAGCGAATCCTGATAGGACTGCGTAAAACCGGATGGCGTTGACGGTTCTTCCTGTTCAACAGTTTCCTGCTGCTCTACCGACTCGCTTGTTTCCTGCTGCTGAGGTTCCGGTTCACTTTGCGGAGCATTACTGTTTACTCCGCATCCGGACAGCACAAGAGCCATGATAAGCATCAATAAAGCTAATATGCTTAGCTTCTTCATAAAAACTCCTTTCAGATCGTTTTATCTTAAAATGATGATTTATGAAATGATCGATCTCAATTTAATAATAACTTATCGGTCTGTTAATATTTGAAGATTTCGATTATTTGGCCGGTTTCCGGAACATGAATTTACGGGCGATACCGATTCCGATCTTGTAAGGAAGCGGGCGCAGAGCCTTGTCGGCTTCTTTCAGTTTCTCCCTGATCGGAATTCCTTGCGGGCAATGCAGCTCACACTTGCCGCACTCGATGCATTGGGAAGCGAAAGCCGGTTCCTTGGTAAGACCTACCGTCTGAATGAACTGGGATCTTCCTTCACTCTTTGATTCGATATACATCGCGTTATAGCAGCGGAAGATGCCCGGGATATCGACTCCTTGCGGACAAGGCATGCAATAACGACAACCCGTACAGCCGACCTTTTCCTTTTCCTTGATGCTCTTTTTAACTTCTTCAAGAAGAGCGAGATCATCTTTGGTAAGTTGACCGGCTTCGGCTTCGGAAGCGACTTTGCAATTCTCTTCGACCATTTCCACTGAATTCATACCTGAAAGAACGACGGTAACTTCCGACTGGTTATATAACCAGTTTAGGCCCCATTGTGCCGGACTCCAGCCTCTTTCGTTTTCTTTCATAGCTTTTAAAGCTTTTTCCGGAAGCATATTGACCAACTTGCCACCGCGAAGCGGCTCCATGATCACGACCGGGATGCCTAATGCTGCAGCGGCTTCAACACCTTTTCTGCCTGCCTGGGTAAGCTCATCAAGATAGTTGTACTGAACCTGGCAGAAATCCCAGTCATAGTCCTGCAGGATCTTTAAGAAGTTTTCGGTGTTGCCATGATAGGAGAAACCGATATTTCTGATTGCTTTGCTTTTCTTTTTCTCGGCGATCCATTCCCTGACGCCTACCGCCTTAAGCTTTTCCCACATGGCGATATCGGTCAGATGGTGCATCAGATAATAATCGACATGATCGGTACGAAGACGGCTAAGTTCTTCCTCAAAATACCTGTCAAGGGATGCTTTGTTTCTGACAAGATATTGGGGCAGCTTGGTTGCGATATTGATTTTGTCGCGCAGATTATTTCTTTCTACTATCTCACCCAGCGCTGCTTCGCTGCCCGGATAGATATAGGCGGTATCAAAGTAATTGACTCCTGCCTTATAAGCAGTCAGGATCTCCTTTT
>JAFWFB010000168.1 GCA_017512625.1 Erysipelotrichaceae bacterium | reverse complement strand
GGTCAAAAAATACTATGCGGTGATCGAATACCAAAAGGATGATCTTCAGCTTCGTGGTCATCTGGAAGACAAACTTTTAAAGGACGAAAAGACCAACACCACTAAAGTATCAGAGACGGGTAAATTAGCCGTTTTAGACTATGTTATAATGAAAAAAGGAGAGGGCCTGGCCCTGGTGGACATCGACCTTAAGACCGGCCGCAGTCATCAGATCCGTGTCCAGTTCTCCAGCCGCGATCATGCTCTTTATGCGGACCACCGTTATGGCAATTACAAGGGCAAGGAAGATATCGCCTTATATGCCTACGGTCTGGAATTCAAACACCCGGTAAAGGATGAAGTCATGCGCTTCGAGCTTCCTTTACCCGATAAATATCCCTTTAATATCTAGGAGGTTCTTATGAAAAGAAGAGTCTTGAACAAAAATGTCCTGATCATCTTTGCTCTGGTCAATCTCTTGGCGGTACTGCTTTTCAAGGTACCGGGTTTTATCCGTGATACCAAACTGACCAATCTGGGATATGATGATAACGCGATCAAATACATCAAGAAATACAATCTGGCCGGCGCGATCATCAGCAACGAATACTACAGTGACTATCTCAAGCAGGAGACCGTCAAGCCGGATTTCAAGAAAGACTATTACAAGTTATATCTCTATTGTGACCGGGTCAATGACGTTACCATTGAGATGCTTGGAAGACTTAGGACCAAGGGATATGACGAAGAGACATCCTACAAGATCCTGGGACAGCTTAAGGATTATGAGATCTACCCATTGCTGGTATTCGATCTGCAATCCAATATCGATGGCTATGTTGCAGACTGCAAGAACCACGCAAGCAACAACAAGGATAACTTCAATCTGACCAACAACTACCGTACCTTGTTCAGCAACATCACGACCCGTGACTTCTCCTACGATATCCTGATCAATCAGAACAATGCGATCAATACCGAGACAGTCACCAATCTGGTACCGATGCCACTGACCTATGCGACTGCCGGTCTTAAGTTGGAATCGATCGCTTATGATAATTTCAAAAACATGGTCAACGACATGAAGACCAACAGCCTGTATATTTATGCATCAAGCGCCTTTAGATCCTATGATGAACAAAAGGCGATCTATGACAGCTATGAAGATCCGGATGCCAATGGCGTATCCCGCCCGGGCCACTCCGAATTCAATACCGGCCTGACAGTACAGATCGTTGCCAGTTCCGGAAATGCTCTGTCTACTACCGCTGAATATCAGTGGCTGCTGCAGAATGCTCATAAATATGGCTTCATCCTGCGCTATCCGGAAGGAAAGAGCTATATCACCGGTATGGACTATATCTCCAATGTCTTCAGATATGTCGGAACTGATGCTGCAAGCATCTGCTTCAATAAGGGTCTGTGCTACGAAGAGTATTACGCCTATTACGTGCAATACAAACCGGCCAGTGAATCAACTAAATAACCAAATAAAAAGCCTTCCAACGAAGGCTTTTTTAATGCTTATTCTTTATCAGCGTCAAAGACCATGCCGACCTGCTTACGCATCTCTTCGGCCATCTCCATGATCTCTACCGCAACAGCGGCTCTCTTTTTCCAGGAGTCATCGCCACTGTCAAACATCTTGGAGAATTCCTCCATCTCCGGTCTTAGGTGGTTTTCCTTGACCTCTTCTTCATAGTAGTGCTCGCCATCGATATAGATATCGACTGATCTTAGTCCCGGAGGGGCTCCATTGATACGGATATAGCCGTTTTCAGCTTCGATGATGCCAAAACTTTCGCCTCTGCTATCCTTTACGCCCGCAAGTATTGCCTTAAACTGTCCATAGTCATATACCGCAACGCCGGACGTATCGACCTGGTTAAAGCCCATGTTGGCGTAGTATCTGAAGCTTTCCGGCTTACCGAAAAGGGCATAGGCCAGATTCAGATTGTAGATATTGATATCATATAAAGCGCCGCCTGAATAGGCCGGATCGAATGTTGGAAGGACTTCCTTGGCCCGATAGGCATCATATCTTGATGAATACTGGGTGTAGTTGCTGATAAACAGATGGATATTATCCAGCTTTTTGATATAGTCCTTGATCTTATTTAAGATCGGGAAGCTTAAGAAGGATACCGCTTCAACAAGCATAACATTGTTAGCCATGGCGATGTCATAAAGCTCCTTGGCTTCCTTGCCGGTACTGGTAAATGGCTTTTCCAGAATGACGGCCTTTCCGGCTTCCAGCGCTCTTTTAGCGTAGATATAATGCATGTTATTGACGATACCGATATAGACTCCATCCAGTCCCGGATGAGCTAAAAAGGCATCATAATCGGTATAGGTAGCCTCCAGGCCATACTTTTCCTTTAATCCGGCGGCTCTTTCCACGCCGTTAGGAGTACTCCAGATCGCTACCGGATTGACCGATTCGATATCTTTGACAGCATCAAAACAGCGATGAACTATTTTGCCTGCTCCTACAAATCCTAAATTCATATTGATCTCCTTGTTTGATTTAATTATATCACCAGGATTGATTGTTCCATTAACCGTATTATGTGTTATGATATATTAGCAGAGTGCTTATAAGAGTGCTAAAGGAGTGCTAAATATATGTCTAAAAAGGAATTTAAAACCGAATCAAAAAGATTGCTTGACCTGATGGCTAACTCCATTTATACCAATACCGATATCTTTTTAAGGGAACTGATCTCCAACGCATCCGATGCCTTGGATAAACGTTATTACCTCTCTCTTACCGACAATGCTATCCCTAACGATAAGCTGAAGATCTTCATCGATGTCGATAAGAAAAACCGTACGATCACCATTGAAGACAATGGTATCGGAATGAATAGGGAAGACCTGGAAGAAAATCTCGGAACCATCGCCAAAAGCGGTTCCCTGGAATTCAAGGAAGGCCTCGATAACAAGGATATCGATATCATCGGTCAGTTTGGTGTCGGCTTCTACAGCAGCTTCATGGTCGCTGACAGGATCGAAGTCGATTCCTTAAAGCTCAAGGAAGAAAAGGCCTACCGCTGGGTCAGTGAAGACCAGGATGGCTACGAGATCTTTGAAAGCGATAAGAAGGAATACGGAACCACCATCAAGCTGCACATCAAAAAGAATACCCGGGAGAAAAAGTATGATGATTATCTCGATGAGGAATATATCGAGAAACTGATCAAGAAGTATTCCGACTATATTCGCTATCCGATCGAGATGTATAAGGATGTTACCGTCAATACCGAGGATAACAAGAAACAGCTGGAACGTCAGATCATGACGGTCAACTCGATGATCCCGCTTTGGAAAAAGAACAAGAAGGAGATCAGTCAGGATGATTACGATGAGTTTTACATGAATAACTTCCGTGATTATCTAAAGCCGCTTAAGACCATCCATTATAAAGTCGAAGGCAAGACTTCCTATACCGAAACTATCCCCGAGGAAAAGGTAAGTAAGAAGAACACGATCACCCATAAAAAGGTG
>JAFWFB010000167.1 GCA_017512625.1 Erysipelotrichaceae bacterium | reverse complement strand
TCCACCATACTGAACTCTTACTGCTTCAGCAGTGGCTTCGCCAAACAGCTTTCTGACTTCGTCTCTGACGATGCGGCAGCAGTTTTCGGCGATCTCTTTGGTAGCGGATTTGCCGGTTCCAATAGCCCAGATCGGTTCGTAAGCGATGACCATCTTGGCAACGTCTTCAGCCTTTAAGCCACAGAGATCTTTCTGAAGCTGGGTTCTGATGACTTCTTCGGTCTTACCCTCATCAAACTGTGCTTCGGTCTCACCGATGCAAAGGATAGGGGTAAATCCGTTTTCAAACAGTTTGGTCAGCTTTTTGTTGATAGCTTCATCTGTTTCATTGAACATTCCTCTTCTCTCGGAGTGTCCGATAATGGTCCAGCAGACTCCCAGATCCTTCAGCATTGGGATGCTAATTTCACCGGTGAAAGCACCGCTGTCTTCGAAGTGAACATTCTGAGCTGATACGACCAGGTTCTTCGCTCTGTCCTGGCAATCTGCCAGACAGGTAAACGGAGTAGCAACACCATAGGTTGCCTTCTCTTCACCGGTCAGATAAGCTTCGATTTCTTCCATGAAGGCTTTAGCGTCTTCACGGGTCTTATTCATTTTCCAGTTTCCAACAATGATTGGCTTTCTCATCTTATTTCTCCCTGATTACTGCAACGCCCGGTAATTCCTTACCTTCCAGGAATTCCAGAGATGCGCCACCACCGGTTGAAATGTGAGAGAATTTTTCCTTGTAGCCGGACTTGTTAGCAGCACTGGCACTGTCACCGCCACCGATTACTGATAAGCAATCAGGAAGTTCAGCGATAGCTGCACAGATTGAATTGGTTCCAACTGCGTATTCAGGCTTCTCGAATACACCCATAGGTCCATTCCAGATAACAGTCTTGGCACCCTTTAAGGTTTCCTTGAATAATTCGATTGTCTTAGGTCCGATATCCAGTCCCATGAATCCATCAGGGATGTCGCCTTCAACAGTCTTAACTTCAGTAGCATCATCAAATGCATTAGCTACGACGTTATCAACAGGTAATACTAAGCGGTCGCCTGCCTTAGCAAGGATCTCCTTAGCAACTTCAACTCTGTCCGGTTCAAATAATGAATCGCCGATCTTTCCGCCTAAAGCAGCCTTGAAGGTATATGCCATACCACCACCGACGATGACCTTATCAGCGATATTGAGCAGGTTTTCGATAACCATGATCTTGTCACTGACTTTAGCGCCACCAAGGATAGCGACTACCGGACGGGCAGGATTTTTGATTGCTGCACCTAAAGCTTCGACTTCTTTCTGTACCAGGAAGCCGACAGCGTTTGGTAACAGTTCAGCAACACCAACGGTTGATGCGTGTGCTCTGTGTAATGAGCCGAATGCATCGGTAACGAACAGATCACCTAAGCTTGCCCAGTAGGCAGCCAGTTCAGGATCGTTCTTTTCTTCGCCCTTTTCATAACGGGTATTCTGGACAAGGATGATATCTCCTTCTTCCATATTAGCAACGGCTTCTTCCAATTCAGGTCCTCTGGTTACAGGAACGAAGGTAACCTTGGAACTTACTAATGTTTTTAATAATTCAGCAACCGGAGCCATGTTGTTTTTCTCTTTATCGGCTGCGGTCTGCTCAGGATCCTTGTGATTAACTTTTCCTAAGTGAGAAAGCAGGATAACTTTTGCACCATGTTCAGTTAAGTAATTAATGGTAGGAAGTGCGCTTACCACTCTATTGTCGTCTGTGATCTTGCCGCCCTTGATAGGAACGTTAAAATCGACACGAACTATGACTCTTTTGCCTTTGACATCTAAGTCACGAACTGTATACTTTGCCATAATATTCCCTCCTAAAATAGCATCTAAATTATACTACTATTTAGCCTTTGATTGATAACTATTGAACTAGTTAAAGACAATTTTTAATTCAGTCTTTGACTCAATAAAAAAGGAAGCGTTTTCACTTCCTTTTTTCTTTAGATTTTCTTTAAGACACCTTCATTTAAATACAACCGCTGGTCGCTCATCTCGGATACCGTATCGCTGTGGGTAACGACGATTACGGTCTTGTGATACTGCTTTGTCAGTTCCTTGAAGATGTTGACGATCTCCTTTTCGGTTGCGGTATCCAGGTTGCCGGTCGGCTCATCCGCGAAGATCAGATCGACATTGGATGCCAAGGCGCGGGCGATCGCAACTCTTTGCTGCTCACCACCGGACAACTGGTTGGTCAGACGGTCAGCCTTGGTCTTTACGATACCGAATCTTTCCAAAAGGGCATAGGCGGTAGCCTTATGATCCTTAGGCAACTTGTTATCGGTCTCGCTCATGTTGACCAATACGTTTTCTACGCCGGTCAGGTAGTTGATCAGGTTGTATTGCTGGAAGACGATCGAGATATCATTGCGGCGGTAGTTAGGCAGATCCTTTTTGGTGATCTCCCTTCCCTTGAAATAGATCTTGCCGGATCTAGGGGTATCCAGTCCGGAGATGATCGATAACAGAGTAGTCTTACCGGAACCGGATGGTCCAAGGATGGTATAGAAGGTTCCCTCTTCGAATTCTGCGCACAGATCCTTCAGGATAACTCTTTCGTAGCTTCCATCCTGATATGAATAATTGATATTTTCAAGCTTTAAGATAGTACTCATTCCGGCCTCCTATTGCTGATTCATGAGGATCCTCTTTGGATTGAACCTCATGATCATCATCGACGGGATCAGGATCGAGATCATGGTGATGCCTAAGCCTACCGCATAGACAGTCACGATGATGATCGGATTGATCTGGACATTGTATTGCTCGATGAATGTATTGTAATCAAGTTCGGTGTTGTAGTTGTTATTCCATGGATCGTAGTAGTCATCCACGTAGTA
This sequence comes from Erysipelotrichaceae bacterium, assembly GCA_017512625.1. The sequence continues at coordinate 10,412 of JAFWFB010000167.1, read as the reverse complement.
TTCGCCATATTCACTCTCTTCATCGACGCTTGCTACTGCGTAATCAAGAACCACGGATCCTACTTTCTTGGAGACCAGGCTTCCGCTGACGACCGCTATCGTAAAGCCGATCATGGCAACGATAGCCAGCTCAACGAAGAATTGCAGGACCACCTTAAGCTTGGTAGTACCAAGACTTAGCAGGACACCGATCTCGTATTCCCTGGTCTTTAAGGTCAGGGCAATGATCAGGGTGATGACGATGATACCGAAAGCTACGACTATCCAGATGATGATATTCGCAAAGAAAGTGATGGAATCAAGCGGCTTGGAATACTTCTTGAAGTCTTCGTTATTCGCATCGACCCTGCGGTATTCGGTCTCGGCTGTCTTGGCTTTAAAGTCATTGACATAGCTTTCAACATCCAGCGGATCATTCAGAAGTACGGTGATGGTATCCAGATACATCTCATCCCTTAATTTTTCAACGGTATATGGTTCGTAGTCTCCCTGATAATATTCATCTTCAGGATTCATTTGTTTGTAGTAGTTGTATTCCGCTTCCCTTAGTTTATTGACCAGATCGATGGAGTTGGCCATCAGGGAATATCCCGGAATCAGGATCGTATTATCCGGATTTTCATAGGCACTCATCCACTGGTAACGGTCAGATCCCGGATCGAGCATGATATTGTGCGAGTAGATGCCGATTACTTCGTATTCTATTTCCTCTTCTCCTTCTTCAAAGGTCAGATCGCTATATGGACCTTTCTGCTCGCCGTTCTCGTTCCAATAGGTCCTATCCTTCAATTCATCCAGATTGAAGGCCGAAAGCGTGAATGTATCGCCTATCCTAAGATTGTTATAATCAGCGAAGCCTTGGGAAATAATTGCAACCGCACTGTTGTTATCGACTTCCTCCTGTGTATAGAAGCGGCCATCGACCATGGTATAGGTTCCGTTATGGAATTCGATCATGTCGCCGATTATGTTGCCCTTGCATATGGCATCATAGTCACGATAATCTCTTTCCTGCTGTTCACGTTCGTTTCCAAGAGGTACGCTGCTTACACCTTCTCCGAGATAGATCATATCGGTATTGACAGCGCTGGCGGTCTTGACTCTTTCGTCATTTAAAAGACCCTTGACCTCTTCAGCTTTGATCCTCGGGTAATTCTCATAAGCCTTATCGATCTCATCCTGATCTTCCAGGGTTTCGATCCATTCATAGTATGATTGAAAATCAACACCATAGGTAACCACCGGCGTCATGGTCTTTCGGGTAAGTTCCTTAGCGGTGTTTGCTGCATAGGAGATACCGATACCGACGATGATGAAGTTACCGATAACAAAATAGGTAATTGCTAAAAGCGAGAATCTGCTAAGCTTAACTTTAATGTTCTGTATAGCTCTTTGAAAAAAATTCATACTCCCTCCTTTACTGTTATTTATTTGATAAATTTAACCTCCGAACCTTCGTAAATGGTGATCGAAGATTCAGGACTGCTGAAATCCATTTCAAATGATTTATAACCATCGACCTTCAGACGGGTCGCCTCTGAAAGATCGCTGACTTCACTGGTGAAGCTGACACCCTTACTTGTAAGAGCCGTTGCCAGTGCATTGGCGCTGCTTAACTCATCATTTTCAAAGGTATAGATCCTGCCGGCCGAGACCGTACACATGAATCTGGTATGCTCCGGAAGATCCTGGTTACAGTCGATCTCTTTTTCGCTGCCATGAATCACGCAGTAGTAAGATACAATCTTGCCCTTTTCATAGGTATCGGAATAGATGGCCTTCTGATCCCAGGTACCGGAGAACAGATCGTAGTCACCAAAGGTCTGAACCAGATAAGTATTCAGGTTTTTGGTGGTGTTGCCGATTATCTCTACATCGAAATCCTTGATGTTCGGCTTGCCCTTATTGATCTCAACAATGACCGCCTTATCGGATCCGATGACCCATCCGGCCGGTATCGATTGGGAAAGGATATATTTTTCTTTGCTGGAATATACTTCTTTAGTCTTGATGTTGATCGGATCGGTGGTGGTGAGTTCCCAATCCTTGAATTCCTGTCTGGTCATTGAGAGGAAATCCGGTACGACGATACCCTTGCCTTTGGAAACATAGACGGTTAGTACCTCGCCTTCTTTCATCTCCTGATCCTTACCCGGAATCGTTCTGATGATCAGTCCTTCAGCCACCTTGTTATCGTAGATCTCGTGGGTAACAAGCGTGATCTTCTTATTGTAAGCAAACTGTTCCGCTTCACTTAAAGGTTTTTCGATCAGATTGCTGACGATGACCTTATTTACCGGAGCCGGCCCCTTGGAGACACTGATATTTAAAACCGTGCTTCGGGTGAAATCATCCTCTTCAACATTCTTTAAACTATAGGAAATTACATATCCTTCCGGTATGACATCGCTGTAGGTAGTGGTTATCTTGGTTTTGGTAAGTTTATTATCCCTGATCCACTTTTCGATCTCAGGCTTGGTAGCATCATAGATATTGTCCATGAAATCGACATGTTCATCCGGGTCAGCTCCAAGCGAAATGATGAAATTCATTTTAGCGTCCGGTTTGATCTTGACTCCCGGTTCGATGGACTGGTAGATTACCTGTCCTTCATCATACTCGAAGCTGTATTGATCCTCGAAGACAACGCCCGAGGTCTTTATCTCATATTGTTTTATAAAGGCTGTGACCTTGCTTCGGTCCTCGCCAACAAACGAAGGCATCTCGATCTTCGGAGCAAATAACAGGAAATATAATAAAGCCGCCAACACCAGTAAAGCTATCAACAAAGCTGCCAATAACTTGGTATTAAGCGGTTTCTTTTCTTTTTCGATCTTTACTCTTTTTTCTTCTTTAAAACTATCCGGCTTGCTTTCGTTCAACAACTCTTCCAAAAAGTCTTTATCTTCCATTGCTCACCTCAAAACAAACTCAAATCAGATAACACAATCTGTATTATCTGTATTAAGAGTAACTTATCGTTATGCAATAGTCAACTTAAATTATTTTTGATTAATTATCTTCGTCGGTCGCGTAAATGTCGCTATGATTATCTTCTTCGTTGATTTCCGGATCTTCATCTTCGATGCTGATATCATCGACATCGACATAGGTCTCGGAAAACTTTCTGCGGGCAGTGAGATCCCAGCGGTTATCCTTTAAAACAACAAAGCGCTTATCCAATGACAAGCTGGTATAGAATTGTGATATCTTTGCTCTCTTTAAACCTTCGCTGAGATTCAATTTTTCACAAACACCATCATATAATTTATTGAAAGCGATGCTAGTCTTTCTCTTGGACATAATGTTATAAGCGGTTTCGACCATTGAGCCACTGCTGTCTTTCATTTAACAACTCCTTGTAAGTACTATTATTTAATAATAATCATACAGTTTTTACCTAACAGAACTTCCGTCTTTGTCAGCGTAAATATGTATTTACAATGATATAGGATATTATAAAAAAAACTAAAGTCAATATATTTACTAGGTTTTCCTTTAAATCAGCAAAAAAAATATTAAAAAAGGCGACAGTGTCGCCTATTTTGACCATTTATGATAATTATTTCATATTTCAGAATAAGCCGTAGATCTTGCCATTATCATCGATGCCCATGTTCAGAGCAGCCGGTACTTTAGGCAGTCCAGGCATGGTATTGATGTTTCCGGTATAGACGACTACAAAGCCTGCTCCGGCCGATACATCCAGATCCTTGACGTGAATGGTGAATCCTTCGCATTCTTTGGACTTTTCACTGTCAGTCAGAGAAAGCGGAGTCTTGGCGATACAGACCGGTATCTTGTCATAGCCGGCCTTGGTCAGGGTCTCGATCTTTTCTTCAGCCAGTTCGCTGTATTCGACATCAGCCGCACCGTATTGTTTGGTAGCGATTATCTTTATCTTTTCCTTGATCGGCAGTGTTTCATCATAAAGCGGATGATAGTTGGTCGGTTTTTCGCATGATTCCACGACGGTCCTGGCGAGATCGACCGATCCTTTGGAACCTAAAGCAAATCCTTCACAAAGTGAATAAGGGATGCCTTCGCTTTGTGCATATTCTTTAACGACGTCCATCTCTTCGACGGTATCGTCAGCAAACTTGTTCAAAGTTATGACCAGAGGTACCTCATAGTTTCTAAGGGCCTTGATATGTTGACGGACATTCTTCAGTCCTTCCCTTACAGCCTCAGGATTTGGGACGGACAGCTCTTCATATTCGATTCCCGCATGCAGCTTCAATGCCCTGCAGGTAACTACCACAACGATGGTCGAAGGTGTAAGTCCGGCCTTGCGGCACTTGATATTCAGGAATTTCTCCGCACCAAGATCGGCACCGAAGCCGGCTTCGGTAACTACATAGTCAGCTAGCTTTAAAGCCATCTTGGTAGCGATGACACTGTTGCATCCATGAGCGATGTTTGCGAATGGACCGCCATGAATCAGTACCGGAGTATGTTCCAGGGTCTGAACGATATTTGGTTTGATGGCATCCTTCATGATGATGGAAAGGGCGCCTTCAACCTTGAGATCCTTGACCTTTACCTCTTTTCCGTCATAGGTATTGGCGACTGTTATTTCCTTTATCTTGTTTTCGAAATCTTTAAGATCGTTGGAAAGACAAAGGATGGCCATTACTTCACTGGCAACCGTAATTAAGAAATGATCAGGTCTTTCAACACCGTTGATCCTCTTCTTCTGACCGATCGTGATATCTCTTAATGTACGGTCATTAAGATCCAGGCATCTTTTAAAGACGACATTGTTTGGATCGATATTCAGCTCATTTCCCTGATAGATATGATTATCCAATACCGCTGCGATCAGGTTGTTGCAGGTAGTGATGGCGTGCATGTCGCCGGTAAAGTGCAGATTGATATCATCCATTGGTACGACCTGGGCATAACCGCCTCCGGCTGCTCCGCCCTTAAGACCGAAGACCGGTCCTAAGGAAGGTTCCCTTAAGGCGCCACAGACTTTCTTGCCGATCGCACTTAACCCATCGACCAGGGCAACGGTAGTAGTTGATTTTCCTTCACCGGCTTTGGTCGGATTGATGGAAGTCACTAGGATCAGCTTGCCATCTTTCTTTTCAGCCAGTTCTTTATTGATCTCCGGACTGATCTTGGCTTTATATTTTCCATAGTATTCCAGGTAATCTTCTTTGATGTTAAGTTTCTGAGCGACATCCCTGATGGGCTCCATGATATTTTCCTGAGCGATTTCAATATCTTTTTTCATGGTTATCCTCCTATATCTACTCTGTTGGTCAAAGCTTTGGTAATGGTTATATCATCCGTATAATCCAGATTGGCTCCCATCGGAAGGCCTGAAGCCAGACGGGTTACCTTGATCTCATAATCTTTTAACAGCTTGCTCAGATAGAGGGCTGTGATCTCGCCGTCCATCGTTGGTGAGATGGCGATGATGACTTCTTTTACTCCGTCATCGATCCTTCTTAATAAGGAATCGATGTTCAGATCACTTGGAAGAATGCCTTTGGCGGTATTAACATTTCCACCCAAAACATGATACAGACCGTTATAAGATTTGGTCTTTTCGACTGCAACGACATCCTGAACATTGGTAACGACCATGATCGTTGAACGGTCGCGGTCTTCATCCTTACAGATATCGCATCGATCATCTTCACTCAGGAATCCGCACACTTCACAGCGTTTTACCTTGCTCTTCAGATCTCTTAGATCTTCAGAAAATTCCTTGAGGAATTCATCGCTGTTTTCCAGCATCTCAAAAGCATACCTGGTCGCGGTCTTTTGGCCGACTCCAGGCAGTTTCATGAAATCTTCGATCAGTTTTTCAAATAATTTCGGATACATTAAAACAGTCCCGGGATATTCAATCCCTTACCGATATCGCCCATCTGCTTCTGGGCATCTGTCTTGATGGCTTTTAAAGCCTGATTCAAGGCGATCACCAGATAGTCCTGCAATATCTCTTTATTCTCGACGCTTAATAATTCTTCAGCAATCTCTATTTTTTCTACCTCGTAGTTTCCCTTGACCTCGGTTGTGACCAGATCTCCGGGAGCCTTTCCCTGGTAGATGGTATTATCCATTTCTTCTTGGGCTTTTTCCAGGTCTTCTTTCATCTTGTTAGCGCTGGCTAACAAACTTTGCAAATCTTTCATTCTCTGATCTCCACATCGCCAAACATATCCATCAGGCGATCTTCCAGAGAAGTCTCCTGCTCCTGATATTTATTGACGGTTACATCTTTAATACTTTTCTTATCCTGAATATCGATATAAGCCCGTTTGATCCGCACGGCTTCCTGAGGATCCAGTGCATAGATCACTTTATCAGTATTCAGGTCTTCCTTAAGGAATTTATACAATTCCTTGTTGTTTTCCTTTTCGTTGATATCATCATAGCGGTTGCTTATCAGGAAGATGATATCCTTGTTGCTCGCCAGTATCTGGGCGTTTTCTAGCATCTTGACGTATTTGCGCTTATTGATGTCAAGCGAGTAGGCTTTGCTATCAACATTTATCAGCTGGTCAGCGATCGCTGCTTCATTCCGGACTGCGGTCTTAAGACAGCCAAAGATGAATTCATCATCGTAGTGGATCTGTTCTTTAGGAGTAAATACCGCTTCTTTTACGACTGGGTTTTCTTTGATAGGTTCAGCCTTGACTTCATTAACAACCGGCTTACTTACTACGACTCTTGTCTGATCGTTTTCCATGTCGATCATCTTTAAAAGCGACAGTTCGAAGTATTCCCGGTTATTGCTACTGGTCTTAAGATTATCCAAACATTTAAGCAGAGTGTCGATCGAATCCATGATCCGGGCAAGGCCATACTTACTGATGATGTCGTTGGCTTCATCAGCATTGATGACTTTTAAAAGTTCCGGATCGGAGGTGATCTTATAAACCGAACAATCCTTATAGATCTTGATCAGGTCTTCGCATAAACGGTTTACATCAACGCCTTTATCCAAATCTTCCCTGATATCACCGAGAAGTTCTTTCGTTTCTTTATTTACTATCTGATCGATTATCTTCAGTTTATCCTCTTTGGACAGGACACCAAACATCTCATAGATGCTTTCCGTATTGAGGGTTCCTTCGCTGTAATTGAGACACTTGTCCAGAATGCTTAATGCATCCCTTAAGGCACCGTCACTCATTTCAGTGATGATATCTAATACCTCTTCTTCACAGCTGAATCCTTCCTTGGCGATTACGTCCTTTAGGACCTGCTTGATATATTTGTTCTCGATTCGTTTGAAATTATATCTTTGACATCTGCTTAAGACAGTAGGCAAGACCTTAAGCGGATCGGTGGTCGCTAAAATGAAGATGACATGAGCAGGCGGTTCTTCCAACGTCTTGAGGAAGGCATTGAAGGCGCTGTTGCTTAGCATATGCACTTCATCCAGGATATAGATCTTATATTTGCCAAGGACCGGCATATACTGTGCTTCTTCGATCAGCTTGCGGATGTTTTCAACTTTGTTGTAGCTGGCAGCATCGATCTCGATGATATCCGGATGAGTACCTTCGTTAGCCGCCTGGCAGTTTGCGCATTCCTGACAAGGTTTTTCTTCACCTTCGCAATTAAGTGCCTTAGCAAACAGCTTAGCAACCGATGTCTTTCCGGTTCCTCTTGGACCCGCAAAAAGATAAGCATGAACGATCTTGTCCTGCTTGATCGCATTTAAAAGGTTGTGGATGATCTCATCCTGTCCAACAACTTCCTTAAAGTCTTTCGGTCTGTATTTTCTATATAATGCTTGGTATGCCATAACTATTTATAATTATACTATTTTTCTCTGTTGCGCAATTTCATAAAGAACTCTTTTAGCAGCCTCTCACATTCTTCCTGTAAGATCCCTTTTTCAACGGCTAATTTGTGGTGAATACCCGGCTGCTTGCTGATATCGATATTGGATCTGATAAACCCACCCTTTTGATCAAGGGTTCCGATATACAGCTTTTTGATCCTGGTATTGATGATGGCTCCGGCGCACATGATACATGGTTCAAGGGTTACATACATCTCGCAATCATCCAGATATTTGGATCCGGTTTTCTTCAGGGCCTTTTCGATCGCTTCGATCTCTGCGTGTCTCAAGGCGTTCTTTTTGGACTCTTTGTGATTGTATCCTCTAGCGATTATTTCATCATTTTTAACAATGATCGCTCCTACCGGTATCTCTTCAGCCTTATATGCCCGCTTTGCCTGATCCAGGGCTTTTTTCATATATTCATCTTTGGTATATGATCTCTTCATTTTTTACCGCCTTGGTCAGGATATCATCCTGGTAATAGAATTCATAAGTTCCGAAATACTTATTTTCTAACATTTCTCCTATAAAGTACCGGTCTCCGTCCCATAGTTCCAGATATTTTACCTTGTTGTTATTGATCCATTCAAAGATCCCTTCTTCATTGGGTCTGAATTCACCTTGACAACCAAACAGATTGTAGGCATAGATAAGTTCCTCATCGGATATGTCGTTTTTATAATAGTAAAACTTGATGATGCCCAGGAAAGTATAGTCACCGATCGTAAGATTGGTTTCTTCCTTTGTCTCGCGGATCAGGGAGTCATAGATCGTTTCGTTTTCTTCTATCTTCCCACCGATACCGATCCATTTTCCTTCATTGACATCATCTTTTTTCTTTACCCGATGGATCATCAGTACTTTATCTTCGTTTTTTATATAGGCAAGCGTATATCTTTTCATAGTCTGTAAAATAAAAGGTACACACAATCAGAGGTTCGTATGGCTGCTTCATTCCTGACCTGACCAAATTAGAGCATGATTGTTGTACCGTTATCTATTATAACAAAATAGTTTTAATTAGGAAACCTGAGTTAGTTCTATTTATGTTTCACGTGAAACACATATAAATAGCTATCTTAAGGTTTCACGTGAAACAATTATTTCTCTAATTTAGTCTTTCCACCCATATATGGCTGTAAGACTTCAGGAATATCGACCGATCCATCCTCGTTCAGGTTGTTTTCCAGGAATGCTATGAGCATACGTGGTGGAGCAACGACAGTATTATTCAGAGTATGAGCAAAGTATTTTCTGCCATCCTCTCCCTGAATACGGATCTTAAGACGTCTGGCTTGCGCATCGCCTAAGTTAGAGCAAGAGCAGACCTCAAAATATTTCTGCTGTCTAGGAGACCAGGCCTCGATATCGCAAGATTTGACCTTCAAATCAGCGAGATCGCCGCTGCAGCATTCTAGCTGTCTTACCGGAATGTTCATTGAGAGGAAGAGCTCAACGCTGTATCTCCACATCTTCTCATAGAAAGACATACTTTCTTCCGGCTTACAGATGACGATCATTTCCTGCTTTTCAAACTGGTGGATACGGTAAACGCCTCTTTCCTCGATTCCGTGAGCACCAACTTCTTTTCTAAAGCATGGGCTGTAACTGGTTAAACGGTATGGCAGTTCGGATTCAGGAATAATGGTATCGATAAAGCGTCCGATCATTGAGTGTTCAGATGTGCCAATCAGGTAGAGATCTTCTCCTTCGATCTTGTACATCATGTTTTCCATTTCTGAGAAAGACATGACTCCATTAACAACATCGCCTCTGATCATGAATGGAGGAATGCAATAGATAAATCCTTTGTTGATCATGAAGTCTCTGGCATATGACAGAACAGCGCTGTGCAGTCTGGCGATATCGCCGGTCAGATAGTAGAATCCGGTGCCGCTGGTCTTTCTGGCACTATCGATATCGATTCCATTAAATGATTCCATGATTTCGGTATGATAAGGAATGTCAAAATTCTTTTCTTTGATCTCGCCGAATCTTTCAACTTCCACATTCATCGAGTCATCTTTTCCGATCGGAACTGAAGGATCGATAATGTTAGGGATGGTCATCATGATCTTGTTGATCTTATCTTCCAGAACGACTTCATCTTCTTCCAGCTTGCTGATCTCTTCACCGATCTCACCAAGTCTCTTCTTTAAAGCTTCGGCTTCTTCTCTCTTACCCTGCTTCATGAGATTGCCGATCTCTTTTGATCCGTTATTTCTCTGGGATCTTAAAGTATCAGCTTTTACTCTCAGTTCACGGTACTCTTCATCGAGTGCCTTGACTTCATCTACTAGAGGGAGCTTTTCATCCTGGAATTTCTTACGGATATTTTCCTTGACCATTTCCGGATTTTCTCTAATTAATTTAATGTCTATCATATTTCCTCCTGAACAAATAAAAAGTGATACCTAAGGGCGTCAATTGACGCGGTACCACCTTATTTCCTGCTCAATAGCTTTAACGCAGCTTTACGTTGACGATTAATCAACACTGGAAGGTAGATTTCGTTACTGATCATAACAATTCGCAGCAACCATTGTCTCTCTTAAATGATCCGGTAATTACTTAGTCTTCTTTAGTGATACCAACATCT
>JAFWFB010000166.1 GCA_017512625.1 Erysipelotrichaceae bacterium | reverse complement strand
GACCCGAAAAGTGAACTGATCGCCAGCCCGGCCGATCCGATGATCGTTGCTATTTTAGTGGTCAAACTCTTTTTCTCAGACATCAAAGACAATTATACTTCCAATTAATAACCTTAAGAAAGTTCGTAGACCAGTATCCGCTGGACCTTGGAATTATAGAGAAAGATATCCGTACAATCGATCTCTTCCAACAGTTTCAGGCTTTTAAGTTGTTTGAGCTTACGACGATAGTTTTTGGAAGGGTAATAGAAAAACAGAAGCATCTTGCGCTGATGCCTGCGACAATACTTGGTCAGATTGTTTAGGACATCGATCAGGATCTCAACGGAGAAAGGATTGAAGAAGAAAGCGCAGTCTGCTTCCGTCACCTTATAGTCCTGAGCCTTGCCCTGGATGAAGGTGACGTTTTCACTGCCATTTCTTTCTTTGTTGTCCAAGGCGATCTTTAAAATGGCCTCATTATAATCGATGCCAATGACCTTGCAATGACATTTATGGGCCAGGAAAAAACCGACCCTTCCCTTACCGCAGCCATAATCGATCAGGGTATCGTTTTCCTTGATGTAACCGGATGTAGCCAACCTGCTTAATACCGAATAAGGAGTCGGGTCATAACCGAAATTACGGTCATCCCTTCGTCTGTAATCCTGGCCAACGGTTTTTATCTTCAGTTTTAGTTCGTAATAAATGGTGTCGAATATCATATGCTTACTAAAGAAAGAAGAAGATCACTCTTCTTCTTTTTCTTTCGGTTTTTTCTTAAAGAACTTGATCTTGCTTAACAGTCTGCCCGGTTTTACCTTTTTCCAGATAAAGATCAACAGGGCTATCAGAAGGATATAAGGTAAGGCATAGACTAAGAAGATGACTACCTCGCCCAAGAATCCCGCAAAATCCACAAAGGTATTACTGATGGCTTCCATGAATCTAGAAGCAAAAGTGACACGCGCAAAGGTAGTTACTTCCCGGACCGTAAAAGTTACCAGGGAATAGGATACCCGCTTATCGATATTGTTGATCTGATTGGTCAGACTTTCGATCTGGTATTGCACCTCTGATAGACGCTGTTCGATCGCAAGCAGATCGCTTACTGTTTCAGCCTGATCCATCATTTCCAGGATCCTGGTCCTTTGAGCTTCATAGTTTTCAAGACGGGTCTTTAGATCGTAATAGGTCTCACTGACATCCTCGGAAGTTATCGACTGGCTGGTCAGATTGCCGGTCTCCTTGCTCGATTCGATGAATTCGTTAAACTTTTCTACCGGTACCCGGACCCTTAAGGAATAGGTACGGTAACCGACCGAACCGCTGATGTCTGAGCTTACCGCATAAGCGCCAAATTCATTGATCTTATCGTTTAAAAAGGCGATCGACTTGTCCATGTCCTTGGTCTGGAAGCTAAGATAGCCTTCATAGATGACCTTGTCACCGACGATGGCGCTTTCTTCCTCGCTTTTACCACTGTATTGGGCAGGAGCGACATTCGCATCCTGAGCTTCATATGCGTAATTGCCTGACTCGTAGTTGTCTGCTTTACCTGCCGAGCAAGCAAAAAGCAGAAAGACACTTAAAAGAATGATTATATAATTCAGGATCTTTTTCATACTTTAATTATAAATAATTATTATGAAATGTTGAAATTTTATATCAGGCGATAAAGCCATTCAGACGCAGGATGGTAATGATGATCGTCAGGGTAAACAGGCAGAAGATCTGGGCATAGATGATGACATTGCTGGTCAGATTAACATCTGTATCATATTTGCATGCTGTAGCAAAGCAACTTACTGCCGGTGGTGAAGCGAACATGGCCAGGATGACGACCAGTGATGCATCTCTGAAACCAAGAAGTACTGCAGCACTTAAGACAATAATTGGATTGATGACCAGCTTCATCATTACACCATAAATTACCGGTTTAAGATGGCCGCTGATATCCGGATCAAAGGATGCTCCTAAAACGATCAGGGAGATACCGGTGGTAGATCTTGAGATATAGCTGCAGGTCGTATCCGCAAAGCCCGGCAGCCTGATACCCAGCAGTTTGAAAGCTAGACCAACTAAGGTAGCCAGGACCAAAGGGTTTTTAAAGACATTGAGGATGATCTTCTTGATATTGTTTTCCTTGGCAGTATAATGTTCCAGTTCCGCTACAGCATAGATATTGAGGATCGGAGTCGTCAAGGCAGCCGCAAAGGCAGCGGCACCGGATACACCCGGACCGAAGATGCTGATGGCCAAAGGAATACCGAAAATGGCACTGTTATTTCTAAGCGAAACCTGAAGCAGGGCTGATTTCTGCTTATTGTCCTTGAAAAACAGATTGGTCATGAATACCACCCAGATCATCAGAAGGAAATACATGCCAATGATGAAAAGGACGGTCTTAAGATCGAAATCTTTACTGAAATCGCTGCCATAGACATTCATGAAAATATTTACCGGCAATATCACATTGGATACCACAAAAGAGAATTCCTTGACTGAAGATTCACTAAGGACTTTCTTGATCTTTAACAGATAGCCGATCACTACCAGCAGCAATAACGGTAAGACGATCGCAAAGGAATTGATAAGTATTTTCATGTTGTCTCCTACTTTCCCAAGTTTACTCCTAACAGGGACAAATGTCTAAAGTATCGCTGTAAATATGCAGGGGATTAAGGTAGACTATAAGGTATGAAATACAAGTGTCTGGTACTCGATCACGATGATACCGTAGTCGATAGCACAGCATCCATCCACTATCCATCCCTAGTCGAGTTTTGTAAGATCTACCGCCCGGACTACCATGTTACCTTGGAAGAATACATGGTCCTTAACTTTGAGCCGGGCATCTATGAATACCTTAAGGACATCCTGCAATTAAGCGATGAGGAATTCGATCTGGAAAACGAATTCTGGAATGACTATGTCTTAAAGCATATCCCTCATGCCTTTAAGGGCATCAAGGAGATCCTGGAAGAATTTAAAGCCAGAGGCGGATATATCTGTGTCTCCTCCCACTCCTATAAGGAAAATATCCTAAGGGACTATAAGGCCAATGATCTGCCCATCCCAGACCTGATCTATGGTTGGGAACTGCCACAAGAAAAAAGAAAACCAGCCACCTATACCCTGGAAGCGATCATGAAGGAACTAAACCTCAAGCCAGATGAACTGGTCATGGTCGATGATCTGAAACCGGGCAAGGTAATGGCTGATAACGCGGGGGTGGATTTCATCGGGGCCGGTTGGGCCTATGATGTCAAAGCCATCACTGACTATATGAGCAAAGAGTGCAAGCTCTATTGTAAAACAGTTGAAGAATTCAAAAAGCTCATCCTTGATTAATCAAAGATGAGCTTATTTACATCCTTTATATGATCGAAGACGAATGTCGGTTTAAACTCGGTAGTTTCAAGATCCTTTAAGGTCGCTTCGCCGGACAGTACACAGATGGTTGTTACATTCGCGTTGTTTCCCGAAGCGATATCGGTATAAAGGCGGTCGCCGATGACCAGCGTCTCCTCTGGCGTATAACCGAGATCCTTCATGACCAGATTGATCATGGTCGGCTCCGGCTTGCCGATAAAGATCGGATATTTGCCGGTAGCGTTGCGATAGGAGATAGCCATCGATCCACAATCCGGAACATAACCGAAGCTGACCGGGCAGACCAGATCGGGATTAGTCGCGATATAAGGCAGATCCTTATTGAGCATGATGCAGGTCTTGGTCATCTTGTCAAAATCCAGCTCGGTATCAAAACCGATCAGGATGACCTTAGCTTGATCGCTTACATCCGTCGTTACCGCGATGCCGCTATCCTCCAGTTCCCTGATCAGCGACCTGGTTCCCTGGGCATAGACCAACTGACCCGGATAATTGTCCTTTAAATAAAGAACGGTAGCCATCGAACTGGTAAAGAAGTTATCCGTCGTAGCCTTGATGCCCATCTTATTGACCTTGGTCACATAATCGGTGACCGAGCGGGACGAATTATTGGTGATGAAGATGTACTTACCGCCGTTTTTGGTAATATTGTCAAGGAATGTCAGCACGCCCTCAAAAAGGGTGTTTTCATTATAGATGGTTCCATCCATGTCAAGCAGAAACAGTTTCTTGGATCTGAGGATCGAGGCATCCTTGCCGAAATAATCCTGATACATGTCCTAGATCTCCAGGGTTATGCCATCATAGGCCGCAATATAGCCGTATTGTTCAGCCACCTTGCTGACTCTTTCGTGAGTCGGGTTGGTTCCGTGATTGAAATGGGTGATAACGATCCTGGCACCTTCTTTAAGACAGCCGGCTTCCCTCATCTTCATCTCCAGTTCGTGGTTATCCATGACGCTCATATGGGTCGTATTCGGACCGGTCGGGATATCCAGGTTGGTGCAATCAAAGACGACCATGTCATATTTAAACTGTTTGACTCCCTCAAAGGTCGATTCAGGGAACTTGATGCTGTCATGGGCATAGAGCAGGGTCTTTTCTTCGTGCTCGATGACGTAGATGTAACATTCCTCCTTGCGGGTATGGATGGTCTGGATCGGAGTGATCTTATAGTCCTCGATCATGAAGCTTTTCATGTGTTCAAGGAGATGGAAGTGGATCGTTTCTTCCAAAGCTTTATGGGAACTGTTTACGTAATCGTACTTATCCTTGGCTCTCTGGTTCAGATAGATCTCCAGGTTTTCCGGACCAACAATGCCGCTTTTAGGGATATTGATATGTTCAAAGTCATCGATATGCCAGTGATCCATATGGGAATGGGTCAAAAGGATATGGTGGATCTGATACAAAGGCAGTCCGTCAGTGTATTCCATTCCAAGGATATCCGGTCCCAGATCGATCAGGATCTTGTCATCGATGCAGGAACAGGTCCTTCTTCTAAGATTCTTGCCTCCCAGTTTCCTGGCAGTCTGACAATTCTCACAACTGCACCACATGGCTGGGAAACCGGCACTGGCTCCCGTTCCGTAAATCTTCAGTTTCATAGTTACCTCACTTGTAATATTTAAATAATGGTCCGCCCTCCGCGGCACTGTCTTCAAAGACTTCGATCAGGCTTTGACCGTAGTCTTTCAGGTTTTCAAGCATGAGATCGCCATTGATCAGAATGATGTAGGTATCAGCACTCATCTCGCTTAGGCAATCGTATAGGGCATCCAGATTCCTGCCATAATAATCAGGCAGTTCCAGCTGCTCATAGAGATACTGATGAGTCTTTTCCTTATCGCTCATCAGATAGCCGTTTAATATCACCAGTTTCATTCAGGGTCTCCATATAACAATTCAAAGGATTCGTAATGATCATCCGTATAATAGATCAGTCCGTCGTTGGAAAAAACGATCCGCTTTTCCCCGCGCTGGCTCCGGCCTACCGTATCGATATCACACTCGTAATAGACTCTTCCATCCTTCTTAGGCAAAAGGCCTTCACGGTTCTGGAAACGGTCGCCGCCGATGCTATAGCCGGGCAGGACACTATCAAGCGATCCGGAGGACCAGCCTTTCTTCTTGGCTTCCGACTTGGTCAGGAAATTATCCGGAAGGTGGTTATATAGATGGATGTATAAAGCTACTTCATCCTTGCTGCTATACTGACCATCTTCTTTGACTTTGACCTGCTGGTCGCCATTATCCGGACCATTGTTGCCTGGTACGGGCGTCGGTTCGACTACCGGATCATTGATCACCGGTTCAGGATCGTTGTCTCGAGGGATAAAATGCATTCCGACACTGATCAGAAGCAATACTGCCAATATCAGACTCAGATATTGATAAAACTTTTTACTCATAATTAGCCTCAACATTATTTTATCAATAATCGCGTTTATCTTCGGGATAATAATAAAAAAAGCATTGATAGATCAATGCGTAGTGTCTAATGGCTGGGGTGATAGGATTCGAACCTATGAGATGGCAGATTCAGAGTCTGCTGCCTTACCGCTTGGCTACACCCCAATGCTTTATTATTTTAACGCATATTATAGTAAAAAAACAAACAAAATAAAAAAAATGGCAGAAATTATTCTGCCATTTTCAATTTAAGATACTTTATTCAGCTACGAAAGGCTTCAGATCCTTGACAGCATCCTTGACATCCATTAACTGACAGCCGTTATCCAGATCGATCAGGATATAGCGGTCATTACCCATGCCAAGTTCCTTCATGTAGGAAAGCTGACGATGTCCATGACGGGTCTCGATCCTTTCGACCAGATCGTGATGCTCTTCTTCCTTCATGGCGTATACGATATCAACACATGCCTGATCGATAGCCAGGATATCAGTCGAAGCCAGGATACCGACGTTTGGTGTTACGACCGGTTGAGCATTAACACCTTCACAGTCACAGCTTACTGACATGTTGCGCATGACATTGACATAAGTGACATGCTTGCCGAAGAAGTCGATAGTTGCTTTGGTGGATTCAGAGATCCTTTCCATCAGCTCTTCCTGAGCAACAGCCCACATATCAGCTGCACCGGCGGTATGGATCATGGCTTTACCGATACGTCCATCAGCACAACCGATACCGATATTCTTGTTAGATCCGCCAAAGCCGCCCTGAGTATGACCCTTGAAGTGGGTGAGGGTGACCAGTGAATCATAGTTGGTCATATGGTTACCAACGGACATTTCCGTGAACCACTTGCCATCCTTTACCGGAAGCATGCAGGTTCCTTCTTCATCCATGATGTCGACCGGGGCGAATGTCCAGCCGTTGATTTCGATAGTTTTACGATGCTGCTCGGTAGTGTAACGCTCACCAGGATAATAGGTATTGGTCTCTACGATCGTAGCATCAGGAAGATCCTTTTCCAGCAATTCTTTGACCCATGGTCTTGGAATGATGTTTGGTCCGTGAGGTTCTCCGGTATGCAGCTTGACTGCAACTTTGCCACAGATGTTTCCATTGACCATCTCATAGGCTTTTTTTAGGCCCTCGGCTGAAAGATCGCGGGTGAAATAGACAATTGATTGGTTCCCGGTACGTTCGCTCATTGGAACGTATTTATCGCCATTGATGCCAGGAACAGGTTTAACGTTTGACATTATGTTTTTTCTCCCTTTCTTTAATTTAATTATAACTTATTATTATTCGGTTGCTTTATTATTGCTTAAGCATCTGAGATGTTCCATCAGATCTTCAAAATTGCCTTGTGGGTAAGAACCGATATCCTTACCGTGCTTGTTGATCAGGCAATCGGTAAGCAGAAAGACGCTCATTCCCAGCTTCTCGGTGATCATGTCCTCGTCAACGTCATTTCCGACCATCAGACACTGCGTTCCGTCAATGTCCAGCCTTTTGAGGATCTCCCGGTAATAATCGGGATTAGGCTTGCAATAGCTGATGTTCTCATAAGAGGTATAGAGTTCGAAATCTTCCAGCTGCAGATCACACCAGCTGACTCTGGTAGCGGTAGCTTCCCTTGGAAAGATCGGATTGGTAGCCAAGGCAACGCGATAGCCAAGGCTTTTAGCCAGCTCGACAGTTTGCTTAGCCAAAGGATTATAGCCACAGTATTCTTTGGCAGTCTTAAAATCTTCCCGATAGAAATCTTCCACGGTCTTCCGATCCTTTAGGGCATCTTCGCCATAGATCCGGGCAAATTCCTGCCAGAAGGCTTCCTCGTTGGTAATGGATCCGTCATTCTGGACCATTTTAGCAGTTCCTGACCAAATGGAATCAACCAGCTTGTTTGGTTCATAGCCCAGTGGCAGCATCTTTTTAGCCAGTTTTTTGAAATATCCTTTAGTAAACACATCGAGATCCATCGGTAACAAGGTACCATCCAGATCGAATAAGACAACTTTGATCATACATTTCTCCTATGCAACAATTATGGCACAGATAACCCTTCAGATTTCTTGAAACGCTCCCTGTTTAGCCTTATTATTAAAGAGTACAGTATCTATTTTATGAGGAAGACAAATGAATAAATCATCAAAAAATATCTATCTGTATATCCTGTTTGCTTCAGCATCCTTCGCCTTTTTCCTGAACCTGGATAAGGTCGGGGCTTTGCTTGAAGCATTACTGGCCCTTTTATTCCCGATCATGCTCGGAATCCTTTTGGCTTTCATCCTAAGCGTACCGACCAAGGGGATCGAAAACTACCTGATGAAATTCCTTAACAAGAGGAAGATCAAATACAAGGAAGCAACACTGGATAAGGTCAGCTATCTCATTACTTTGATCATCGTATTGGCCATTTTGACACTTACCAGTATCATCATCATTCCTAACCTATCAGAATCATTCGTTACCATTTTCAATACCGTCACCAAAAAGCTTCCGGAATGGACAGCCTGGCTGGCTAAATACAACATCGACATCTCCGGAGTCTCTGAATTCATGGAATCCTTTGACATCAACAATATCTTCGGTGATTTCGGAAACATGATCTCTCAGGTCTGGCAGCGTACCTCCTCGGCCCTGTCTTTTACCGTCAATATCCTGTTTGCGATCGTCATCGCTTCCTATATCCTGCTTAGCCGCAAGGCTTTAGGCCGGCAGGTCAAGAAGCTGGTCTATGCGAATATCCGCAAGGATAGAGCCGACCGGATCTACTATATCGCCAATCTGATCAATGATTCCTATTCCAAGTTTTTACGCGGACAGGCAGCAGATGCCAGCATCCTCGGTTTCCTGATCTTCTTAGGCTATGCGATCTTCGGCATGCCTTATGCGATGGTGATCGGCTTCCTTACCTTCCTGTTTGCCTTCGTGCCATATGTGGGAGCCTTTGCTTCCTGCTTCATCGGCGTGATCATGATCCTGGCTACTGAGCCGGAGAAGGCGATCTGGGCGATCATCATCTACTCAGTGATCCAGTTCTGTGAGAACCAATTCATCTACCCTAATGTCGTAGGCGCTTCCGTGGGCTTATCCCCGTTCTGGACGCTTATTTCCGCAATGGTGGGTGGTAAACTGTTCGGTTTACCGGGAATCGTTCTCTTTATCCCACTGGCTGCTGTCATCTATACCTTGCTTCAGGAATATACCAACAAGAAGCTGAAGGAAAAAGAGATCGAACTATAAAACAGGCAAAGGCCTGTTTTATTATTTATTGGAATTAAATACTTTATAATTGTCTTATAAAAGAGGTTTTATATGAAGATCCTATGTACTTTTTCCCGTCTGGACGAGCAGGCCAAGCAGCGCCTTAGCGAACTTTGCCCTGATATCGAATACAACGATTATGAACATCTAAGCGATCAGCAGTTAAGCCAATATGAAGTGATTATCGGCAATCCTCCGGTAAACCGTCTTGGTGCATGCAAGTCCTTAAAGTGGCTGCAACTGCAATCGGCTGGCGCCAATCAGTACACCTGTCTGCCTGAGGATGTCATCCTGACCAATGCTTCCGGCGCCTTTGGCTCAGCGATCTCGGAATATATGGTCGGCTGTGTCCTGTTGGCTCAGCGCAACTTCGCTGAATACTATCTCAATAAGCAGGAAAAGAAGTGGCAGCATCTTACCCATACCAAGACCATCGAAGGAAGTACGGTAGTATCCGTAGGAATGGGCGATATCGGTACGGATTTCGCCTATAAGGTGCATCAGTTTGGGGCAACGGTCTACGGCGTCAGAAGAAGCGTTCATGATAAGCCTGATTTCGTCAAGGAGCTCTACTCCTTCAAGGATATCGACAAGATCCTGCCTGAATGCGATATCGTTGCTCTATCTTTGCCGGAAACGGAAGAGACTATCCACATGTTTGATAAAAAACGACTGCTCTCCCTTAAAAAGGATGCGATCTTGATCAACGTTGGAAGGGGCAGTGCCATCGTCAGCGAAGATCTGGCTGAAGTCATGAAAGAAGGCCATCTGATGGCTGCCTGTCTCGATGTCTTTGAAAAGGAGCCGTTACCAAAGGATAGTCCATTATGGGAGATCCCGAATATCTATATGACACCACATGTCTCCGGTCAGAATGCTTCATCACTGACCAACGAAAAGCG
>JAFWFB010000165.1 GCA_017512625.1 Erysipelotrichaceae bacterium | reverse complement strand
GTATTGCCAGGAATGTCCATCCTTCGCTTGTTGTAATCCATGTAGGTATTCTGGTCCTTGACAGCCTTCTCATAACCGACCCAGGTACAAACCGTATAGTCGGCGTTGGAAGCATTGATCCAGGAATCCTTTCCGGTACCGTTAGGGATACCGTATTGGGCGCCCTCAGCACCCCAGTTGGAGGTTCCGCTCTTCGCATACATCGCATGGTTGCTGTTACGCAGTTTTGGGTAGGAATAAGAGTTACCATTGGTGACGTTGTTGCGAAGCAGGATTGTAGTCAGATAAGCAGCCTGTTCAGAGATCGCCTGATGGGTCTCGTATTCTCTTTCGATGTAGCGGCCATCTAGCTCGATGTAGCGGATGATATGCGGCTCATTATAAACGCCCTTGTTCATCAGGGCAGCCTGAGCAGCGGCCTGTTGCAGGACTGAAACCTCTAGAGTCGATCCACCGATCGCATACTGGACATCAAGATTGTCGACGGTGATCTGATCATAACCCATGAGGTTCATGTATTCGACGATCTTTTCCGGTCCGCAATTGCGGCTATACATCAGGCTCGTCATGACCTTGAGGGCAGGTGTATTCAACGATTGGGCAACTGCCTGCATCATCGTTACCAGACCATGATAGCTGCCATCGTAATTCTTAACGGTGATATTGGTTCCGTAATAGGTGAACTGTTCATCCCAGATCGGGTGAGCGGTAGAGTATCCAAGATATTCGAAAGATAAAGGATATTCCATGATCGTCTTGATCGAAGATCCCGGCTGCTTAAACTGGTGGGTAGCGTGATTGAGCAGTCTGGTACCGCCGCGGGCATAGTTTCTGCCGCCCAGGATACCGATGATCTCACCTGTATCGTTATCGATGGCGATCGAAGCCAATTCCATCAGATCATCCGGGAAGGCATAGCGATCCCTGGTATTTCCGGCCTGGATCTGGTCCATCGTATTCTGGACATGGGAATCCATGGCGGTATAGATCTTCATTGTATTGTAGTAAGGCGATAAGCCGGTCATCTTTTCCGCTTCTTCGACGACTGCATCGATATAGGCCTGGTAAGGATTGCCATTACCGATACCCTCATAGACGACTGTCGGGTCTACCAGCATGTCCTCGATCTTGGTAGCAATGGCCAGATCGTATTCGCTCTTGGTGATATAACCGTGATAGAGCATCATGTATAGGACTTCATTGCGTCTTTCGGTAGCATGTTCGAGATAGTGGAAAGGACTGTAATAGAAAGGACTGTTGATCGTTCCTACCAGCATCGCACTTTCTACCAGCGTCAGGTCATTGACGTCCTTATCGAAATAGTAGTTGGCCGCATTTTCAATGCCACGGCCATTGGCACCATAATTCAGTTTATTGACATAGAGCTCCAGGATCTCTTCCTTGCTCAGGTTTTCTTCCAGTTCCAGAGCCAGCTTAATCTCCTGGAATTTACGGCGGATTCCATCAAGACCCGAACGGTCAGCAATGGCACCGGTCGAATCATCGGTGAAATAAGTGTTCTTGACCAGCTGCATGGTTATGGTCGAACCACCGGTCAGGTTGCTTTCATCATTAAAGCCTAAAACGGTACCGATATTTTGCAGCGCAGCCTTGAAAAAGCGGCTGAAATCAAAACCATTATGAGAAAAGAACCGGCTATCTTCGCAGGCGACAAAAGCATCGACCAGGGAAGTAGGCAGATCTTCGTATTCGACATTCTTACGGATGGTAACTCCGACTTCGCCGATCAGTTCACCATTGCAATCATAGATCGTGGAATTTTCCAGATTGGCAAACTTGGCAACATCAAACTCCGGAGTATCCTTTAGCAGGTGGTTGATAAATAAGCCGGTGGCGAGAATACCGATAATGCCAACGACTAAAAGCGAATACAATACAGTATTCGCAATTTTGAGTTTACTCCACTTTTCCTTCTTCACAGAAACAGTTTCTTCGAAGCTTTTTCTGAGAAAAATCTTACGCAAAAACAGTAATATTTTCACATCACAAAGTATAACACAACCTTACTGTACTACTCGTTAAAATTAATATATTCATTGACCGTCGTAGCTAGGGTCTTGGTATCCACTTCATCACTGTAGAAGAGATACTGGATGCCCTTATCGATAAAGTTGGTACAGACGATGCCATTATCGTATTTACGGACGGTCAGATCAGATCTTACCACTTCATCGTAATGGTATCGCGAGCCCAGAATGTCTTCGACTGTTCTGGCCAGTCTTAATTCATAGAAGTCATTTTCATGATTGATATCGATCTCCATGATCTTTTCGCCATAGCGGCGGCAGCCAACGACCTTGAAATTTTCCGGCATCTTGATCTTGGCACCAAAATATTCTTCCAGTTCAGCAAGATCGCTGAATTCGGTTGGATCACCCAGATCGATCGTACTGCTTTCCTGCTCCATCCTAAACTCAAAGCCGACGGCTCTTCCAAGTTCGAAATGAGCAATGACCAGATATCCCGGTTCCATATACCAGCCATAGGAATAGGAATCAACGACTACATCAGGCTGACCCCACTTATCAAAAAACATGTAAGGATTGTACTTTAACAGATTCCGGTTGAGCCAGTCCGGTCCGTATTCCTTGGTCGTGCGCAGATCAGGGATATCACTGGAGCTCTTAACGCAACCGCTTAAGACCAAAGTCATTGAAAGTGCAATTATCAATAAAATCTTCTTCATATCTGTTCTCCTTATCGGGCATGCGGATGAGCATGTGCAACCACTTCTTTCAGTCTGTCGACTGTCAGGTGGGTATATATCTGGGTAGTAGCGATATTCTCGTGTCCCAGCAATTCCTGAACGACTCTTAGATCGGCTCCATTGTCTAGCAGATGAGTCGCATAACTGTGTCTTAACATATGGGGATGGACCCTGATCGGGATGCTTGTATTGGCCACGGCCTTATTTAAGATGTTTTCGATCGAGCGGGTCGTAAGCTTCTTGCCTTTCTGATTGATGAACAGATGAATGTCATCATCCTTGGCGTATTTGCTTCGATACTGCTTAAGATAGCGCTTGATCAGATCGTTTAGTTCCGGATAATAAGGAACGATGCGCTCCTTATCGCCTTTACCTGTTACCCTGACGATGCCTTCGGAAAAATCGAAGGCCGGTATCTGAAGATCGGCACATTCCCCGACACGCAAGCCCATTGCATAGAGGCTTTCTACGATCAGACGGTCCCTTAGCTGGATATCATCATCGAGATCGAAGGAGTTAAGCAATTCCTCGATCTGGTCAAAGGTCAGAAATTCAGGCAAACGGGCTGCCTTTTTCGCATTCTTAAAGCCGGTCAGAGGATTGTTTTTGACATCCTCATACTTGTTTAAATAACGAAAAAAAGATCTTAAGGCCGATAGGTTGCGGGAATAAGTGGTATTGGTGACCTTACTCCTGGTTATCGTATTGGATCTTAATAGATTGATATAGTCATAGATCTGGGTCTTATCGATCTTCTCGAAATCATCGATATCTGCTTCCGTCAGAAAATCAATAAAACGCCGGACATCCCGGCCATATGCACTGATGGTGTTGGCGGAAGATCCTCTGTTGTTTTTTAAGTAATTAAGGTATCGATCAAAGACCTCTTGCATTTAATGCTTCCTTATATTTTTCGATATTCTCTAAGGCTATTTTACCATATGCCAGTCTTCTTTCGTTTTTTCTGACCTTAAGTTCCGGTGCCTTAAAGATGCCGAAATTAGCGTTCATCGGCACCAGTTTCTCGATGCTCGGATTGGAGATATACTCGCTCATTGAACCCATCATGGTTGCGGATGGCAGCGGAACGATCTCATCAGTCAAAACGGATGAGGCCATGTTTATTCCGGCGTAAAGACCACTGGCAGCACTTTCAACGTAACCTTCAACACCGCTGATCTGACCGGCGATAAAGATCTTAGGATACCTGATCATCTGATAATAGCGGTTAAGGATGCCCGGGCTGTTGATGTAATTGTTGCGATGCATGACACCATAGCGGACTATCTC
>JAFWFB010000164.1 GCA_017512625.1 Erysipelotrichaceae bacterium | reverse complement strand
GTAGTCTTCAAGTTCGTTTCAATTCCTTCTCCGGTTTTGAACACTAACTTTGCTCCGGCATACGCCATCTCTACATTCTTTGCGGTAGTATTTGGACCAGTATGTGGCTTCTTAGTTGCCTTTATCGGTCATGCATTAACTGATGCTACTGCCGGATGGGGAATCTGGTGGTCATGGGTCATCGGTTCAGGTGTTTGTGCCTGCATTATTGGTTTATGCAATATCGATGTTGAATCCGGTAAGATCTCTAACAAGGACTGGATCAAATTTGCCTTATACTGCTTAGTTGCTAATGCAGTTGCCTGGCCAGTTGTTTCCGCTATCGGTGATGTTGTAATCTACCAGGAAGTCTGGAGCACAGTATTCCCTCAGCTCTGTCTGGCATTTGTTGCTGACAGCATCGTTTGCATCGTTTTAGGCGGTTTACTGATCTTCGCTTACTCAAAGACCAAGACCGGCAAAGGTACACTGGAATAAACCCAAGTTGTTAGCAAAGGAGTATCGCGAGATACTCCTTTTTTATTTCCTTTTATTGATTATAATTGAATTATGAAATCAGTACCTGTAATAGAATTCAAAGACTTTACCTTTAGGTATGACGCTTTGAAAAATCCCACATTGAAAAATATCAATCTGACCATTAACAAGGGTGAAAAGATCCTGATCGTCGGACCTTCCGGCTCAGGCAAGAGCACCCTGGGCAATTGCATCAATGGTCTGATTCCTTTTGTCTACAAGGGAGAGATCACCGGTTCCCTGGTCGTCAATGGCGTTGAGACCAGGACTTCCAGCCTTTTTGATCTGAACAAGACCATCGGTACGGTCTTGCAGGATCCGGATGGCCAGTTTGTTGGCCTGACAGTAGGCGAAGATATCGCCTTTTCGCTGGAAAATGATGCGGTTGAACAATCAGTCATGAAAAAAAGAGTCTTTGATATCGCCGAGACGGTCGATATGGAAGAGTATCTGAATAATAACCCTCAGGAATTATCCGGCGGCCAGAAACAGCGGGTCTCACTGGCCGGAGTTTTGGTCAATGATGCGGATATCCTGCTTTTTGACGAGCCTTTAGCCAACCTTGACCCAAAGACCGGCAAGACCGCGATCGAACTGATCGATAAGATCAATCACAGCGACAAGACGACGATCATCATCGAACATCGTTTGGAAGATGCTCTCTATTGCAAGGTCGACAGGATCATCGTCATCATTGACGGACAGATTGTCATGGACGATGTGCCAAACAGAGTCTTAAGCAGCGATGTCCTGATCAAAAACGGTATCAGGGAACCGCTCTATATTACCGCCGCCAAGTATGCGGGAGTAAAGATCACGGAAGATCTTTTACCTGAATCGATCGATACCTTCAAGGTCGAAAGCATCAAGGATGAGCTGCAGAAGTGGTATCAGAGTCACCGTGATATCCAGACCAAGCCAAGAGGATAAGAATTGCTTAAAGTAGAAGATATCTACTTTACCTATAATGACGTCGATTATGTATTAAACGATATCGATATTACTGTCTATGAAGGAGAGATGCTGGCGATCGTAGGAAAAAACGGTGCCGGTAAATCGACCCTGGCCCGGATCATTGTCGGTTTCGAGCACCAGGATAAGGGAAACATCTACCTTAAGGGTCAGGAGATCAGCGAGCAAAGCATCGTTAAGAGAGCGGAAGATATCGGTATCATCCTCCAGAACCCTAACCAGATGATCTCCAAGACCATGGTTTATGATGAGATCGCTCTGGGACTGGTTGCCAGAAAGGTTCCGGAAGCAGAGATCGATCGTCGGGTCGATGAGGTCTTAAAGATCTGCGGTCTGGAAAAATACAAGAAATGGCCGATCAGTGCCCTTAGCTTCGGTCAGAAGAAAAGGGTCACCATCGCCTCGATCTTGATCTTAAATCCTACCATCCTGATCCTGGATGAACCGACAGCCGGTCAGGACTATAAGCATTACAGCGACATCATGGAATTCTTAAAGAAACTCAATGATAACGGACAGACCATCGTCATGATCACCCATGACATGCATCTGATGCTCGAATATACCGATCGGGCAATCGTTCTTTCCGATGGCAAGAAGTTGGCGGAAAAGAAGGCCTATGAGGTACTTTGTGATAGAGAGCTGATCGATAAGGCCAACCTTAAGGAAACATCATTGTTCGAACTGGCCCTTAGAGCCGGCATAGATGATCCATTAGCCTTTATCGAATGCTTCATCAACTACGATCAGGAGGTCAGATATGAAGAGAACTAGAGTTTTGGAATATGTCCATCGCGACAGCATCGTCCATCGTCTTAGCGGCTGTACCAAACTGCTTTGCTTTTTGATCATGTCTACCGCAGCGATGTTTACCTTCGATGTCCGTCTTCTGATCTTCATCATGGCCCTTTCACTGGTC
>JAFWFB010000019.1 GCA_017512625.1 Erysipelotrichaceae bacterium | reverse complement strand
GACACCATCAGCACCGTGCTGATACGGTTCTTGTAGTACAGTGTCTTGAAAATGCGCTGGCGGCGGCGGGTCAAGGCCACCAGGGAGAACAGCAGGAACGAGAACAGGGCGAGGAACACCACCGCAACGGCGTAGTTCATGATCCCCTCCTTTTTCCTGGAGATGATGACCGTCTCATCCTCTTCCTTGACGAAGAAGTCCTCCAGACCATAGAGATCCTCGAAGGCTTCATCGCTTAAGGTGAAACGGCTTCCCTTGTAATAAAGGAAATAGCGACCATCACGGAAGATGATGGTCTGCTTATTTGAATTGATCAGCTGCTTACCCTGAAGCAGGTAATCCACAGCTTAGTTGAAATCCTTAACTTTTTCCATGTTTATCTGATCGCATCGATCAATTTCTGATAATCCTTCTTAAGTTCGTTGATCGCCTTATCGCTTGGGTTGTATTCTTCCCAGACATTTCTTTCGGATAAGGAAGTATGGTGACCCACGATCTCACCATTTCTGATGGCAACAACAGTCGGGGTATACATGACGACCTCGCCATCTTCAACCGGCAGGATCTCTTCCAGTAAGGCTTTGACGGTTTCAAAGTATTCAAAGAAGTTATATTGGTCGCTATAGACATCGATGTAATAGATCTTGATGTCGTTTTCCTTAGCTACCTCATTGAGATAAGGGATCGCTTCGTTGCAATAAGGGCAATCTGCATAACCGAAATAAAAGATTCCGGTTCCCTTCTCCTGGAAGACTCTGATGAATTCTGAAGGGTCGATACCGACAAACTGGTGATCGAAAGGAAGCATGTTGCGATAACCGCTCATGTCTACCTTACTGGTTACCAGATCGATATCATTGGCCGGTTCCTTGGCTGTGCATGAGCAAAGCATCAGAAGGCATAACAAGGTGATAAAAAATCTTTTCATCTTAGATCGCTTCCACCTTGATCTGATTGAGATAATACTGGAAATCATCGTTGGTTGCCAGTACGGCAGTATAAGTAGTGGCGCTGGCTGCTGTGCAGGCATAGCGGTAGCACTCCTTATAGCTTAAGCCTTTCATCACTCCGGCGATGAATCCCGCAACCATCGAATCACCTGATCCGACAGCTAAGGTATTGGCCTTCTTTAAAGGCAGGTTATGGTAGGCGTCCTTTCCATCGACATAGATCGATCCTCTGGAGCCCAAGGAAATGATGATGTGCTTGGCACCTCTTTCCACCAGTTCCTGGCCTTTCTTAAGGATGATACCGATCTCATCGATATCGATGGTCTCGCCCGTCAGATCTTCCAGTTCCGCGTGGTTAGGCTTGATCAGTAAAGGACGGTATTTGAGACATCTTTTGATCAGGTCGTTGTTGGTATCCAGGATGAAATCAACACCTCTTTCAGAAAGCTCCTTGACGATCTCGATCATCTTTTCCTGCAGCTCTTTCTGGATGTTGCCACTGAGAACGAAGATATCGCCGGATTCCAGGGCTTCCAGCCCCTTTTTAAACTGGGCGAATTCGCTTTCGCTGATCTTAGGACCGATGGCGTTGATCTCCGTCTTGGAACTGCCGATCAGTTTAACGTTGATACGGCTGTTTCCCTCGATCGGGGTAAAGCAGGACTTAAGACATGGATAAATACTGAGCAGACGGTTAAACTCGTCAGTGATGAAACCACCTAAAAAACCGGTCGCATAGGATGTATAGCCAAGATTGCTTAAAACAACAGAGACATTTACGCCCTTGCCACTGGCTTTATAGTATTCGCTGATACTGCGGTTAGTCTTATCTACTTCAAATTTATCTAATTGCATGAAATAATCCATGCAAGGGTTAGTAGTACATGTATAAACTTTCATTTTTCTCCTCCAAATCGCAAAGTAACCCTTTATATCATTTAGATTATAACATACTAAAGCGTTTCCAAAAGATAAAGCGTCTATTGGCCTGGTCAGGGGCAACGAT
>JAFWFB010000163.1 GCA_017512625.1 Erysipelotrichaceae bacterium | reverse complement strand
TAATGCCTTTAGATTATTAGCGATCCTTAAGATCTTAAACGATCACTCCAGGGAAGACCATCCCTTAAGTGCCTTTGATGTGATGGACTACCTGATCGAAGAATATGGCATCAAGGCTGATCGCCGGACGATCTACGATGCCTTTAGAGCGATCGAGGATGCCGGCTACAATATTGTAAGTGCTCAAAGGGGCTCCCGTTTTCTGGATGGCAATCCTTTCATCTTTCAGGAGGCCAAACTGCTATCTGATGCTGTAAACTCCCTTAGCTTTCTTAGCTATGGAGAAAAAAGACAGCTCAACGATAAGATCGCTTCATCCCTGGACATGGATACCAGGAAAAGACTGAAGCCCTATCTGATAAGCAAATCGAATCAGCATTCCAAACCTTTTTATCTTCTAAATGATATCTATGAATGCATCGACCGCAATCAGACCCTGATGCTTACCATCGAAAAGGACAGGCAGGAGGAAGTCATCCCTTATACCTGCTTCATGAATAACGGCTACTATTATCTGGTCTATCAGTATCCGGAAAAAGCAAAGCTCTATCAGCGAAGGATGGACAGGATCAGTAAAGTCGATGTTGGAAGGGACCGCTTCCAGGGAAGGGAAGAGGTGATCAAGAAAGATATCAGTGAAAAGGATCTGCAAAAACACCTCAGCAGCATCGTAAACGGCTTTTCCGGCAATAAGGTCAGACTGACGCTGGACTTATTGGATCTTAGTGAGGATAATCAAAACAATATCTATGATATCCTTAGCACCGACTTCGTCTATGTCCACAAAGGTAAAGGCTGCATCTATATCGATGCTAACGAATCAGCCAACAGATATGCGAATATCTTTAAGCTGGCAAACAGGGTAAGGATCAGGGAAAAAGATGAACCTTCGAGAAGGTTTATTGAAAATTATAAAAAGTATCTTAGCGATACTTTGAAAAACTACAAATAAAAAAGGACCCTAAGGTCCTTTTTGTTTGGTTATTCTTTTTCGTCCTGATCTTCGACGATGGTCTCGATCTCATCATCTTCCTTGACCTCATTGGTCTTAGGTTCGATAATGACATCTTCACCCTTGATCTCGTTTTCCAGATAGACATGACCGTCGATGATCTTGGCATTGCCATCATAAATAGCTTTTATCTCTTCACTGGTCAGAGTCTCGACTTCGATCAGGGCTTCAGCAATGGCCGTAAGTTCCTTCTTGTGAGCCATGATGATCTTGGTAGCTTCCTCATGGCACTCATCGATGATCTTACGTACCTGCTGATCGATCTCAGACATGACATCTCCGGAAAGGTTGGTAGTCTGAGTATAATCACGTCCTAAGAAGACATTGCCACCACCACGGTCGTATTGGATCGGTCCAAGTTCGGACATACCGTAGACAGTGACCATATCCCTTGCCAGATGAGTAGCTTTTTCGATATCGTTGCTGGCACCGGTCGTGATGTCGTCAAAGAAGATCTCTTCAGCGCATCTTCCACCGAGCAGGGAAACGATCTGATCGAGCAGATCTTTCTTGGTATTGAGGAACTTATCTTCCTTAGGAGTCATCAGGTTATAACCGCCGGCCTGGCCACGCGGAATGATGGTGACCTTCTGAACGATGGTTCCTTCCTCCTGGTTAAGACCGAC
>JAFWFB010000162.1 GCA_017512625.1 Erysipelotrichaceae bacterium | reverse complement strand
TCAAAAACAGAGGTACAATATACATCATAACTATTATACATAATAAATTGACTTTAAAAAATGCTGTGTTTTATAATGAATAGGCACGCGGGTATGGCGAAATTGGTAGACGCGCTAGACTTAGGATCTAGTGCCTTGTGCATGGGGGTTCGAGTCCCTTTACCCGCACCAGGGAGAACTAAAAGATCTATTCAAGCAAATAGATCTTTTTCTTTATGCAGTAAATATTATTAATTATTCTTCGACGTAAATAAATAGCTTGTTGGTTTTGGTTTTGTCACTCATTCCAATGCAGATTTCAATTTTTTCGAACACGTCCTCTTCGCGATCCCCGTCTGTTCTTTTTTTGATAGCATAAGCTAGTTTCGTTGAGAGAGCATCATATTTAAATCGGTTTAAAAAACAGAACTTTTTGCATAATATCAACCAAGATGAAAATATGTATTATCATAAGTAATGTAATAAATTCTAAGGAGCAAAAATGGAACTTACCCGTGAACAAGCAGTACAGCGTACAAGTATCATCGGTATCGTTGTAAACGTTGTACTTTCAGCCTTTAAAGCCATTACCGGTCTTTTATCCGGATCGATAGCCATCGTTTTGGATGCTGTAAATAACTTAAGTGATGCTTTATCAAGCACCATCACCATCATTGGCATGAAGCTTGCCAGCAAACCGGCCGACCGTGATCATCCATTGGGACACGGAAGGGCCGAATATCTTTCCGCCCTGATCGTATCCGCCATCATCTTCGGTGTCGGCCTTACCTCCTTCAGGGAATCACTGGAAAAGATCATTCATGGCAGCAATGAACTTAATTTCGATTTTAAAACATATCTGATCATGATCGTTGCGATCATCGCTAAATTATTACTGGGAATGTATACCCGCAAGATGGGCAGACAGTATCATTCCGATTCGCTGGTTGCTTCCGGTTCTGATGCGATGTTTGACAGCATCATCACTACCTCAACTGTCGTAGCCGCGATCTTCTATACCATCACCAAGATCAATATCGACGGATACCTGGGTATCGTTATCTCCGTCCTGATCTTAAAGACCGGCTACGAGATGATCAGCGAAGCCGTAAGCGAGATGCTTGGCCGTCGTACCGATCCGGAACTTATCCGTCAGATCCGTGAGGACATCATGGTCCATCCGGAAGTAAGAGGAGTCTATGACATATTCTTAGATAACTACGGACCGGAAAAATTCATCGGTTATTTACATATCGAAGTCGATGAGACCCTGACTGCCAAAGATATCAATGTCCTTACCAGGGCTATTCAGACAGAGATCTACACCAAATACAATATCGCCCTTACCATCGGCATCTATGCCATCAACTCCACCGATCCGGAAATAAGCAAGATGTCAGCCCGATTAAAGACTCTGCTTTTGGAAAAGCCAGAGATCTTACAGATCCATGCCCTTTATTTCGATAAGATCAATAAGCGGGTCTCCTTTGACCTGGTAATCGATTTTACTGTCAGAAACAAGAGGGAATATGCACAACAGGTCCGTGAGCTGGTCCAGAAGGAATTCCCGGAATATGCCTGCGACCTGCAGCTGGATACCGACATCTCTTTAACCTAAAGCATAATTGTTGTTAATATAGACAAAGTAACCTTAGAATAACTGCAAATATAAAAGGAGTTTAGGATAAACAAAAAGGAACCGTTTGGTTCCTTTTATTTTTCTAAAGTTCCTGGAGCATCTGCTCGGGATTTTCTTTTGGCTTGACCCCGCCAAAGGCTTTGATGATGATACCCTGCTCATCGATCAGGTAAGTCGAACGGCTTAGGCTTTTGGTCCTGACGCCATCCTTGTATTTTAAGACATCATAGGCATCGATC
>JAFWFB010000161.1 GCA_017512625.1 Erysipelotrichaceae bacterium | reverse complement strand
CCGGTCCCTCTTTAATAAGCAGGGTCATCAGTCCCGGTACGACCCAAAGGATGACTACCATGATAAAGATCGCTAAGATCACTTTTTCTTTTCCGGATACTTCTCCCTCTACGCCGCTTAGCTCGATCCTTTTACGGTTTTCCAGCACACTTAGATCGGCCTTGATGAAGAAACGGAAGCATAAAGTTGTAAGGATGGCAGTAAGGATGCCGACCGGGATCGCTACCGCCATATAGCTCAGATAGCTGATACTTTCGCCATAGGTATTCGCATAAAGCCCCATCGCTGTAGTCGCAAAGACATGGGCGATCGGAGTCATGCCGCTACTGATACCACACATGATGACGGTTCCCATCATCAGGATCGAGGCCAGCTTATCACCCTTTTTAAGATCGAGGATCCGGTAGATCTCTTCTAAGATAGGCAGATAGACGAAGAAGAGCACCGTTGGCGAAATAAAGCAGCCAATGAAGATGATCGATGCGAAGTATAAAGCAATGAAGGACCATGGACCTTTTTTCGAGAAGCGGCTTTCCATGAAGAACATGGCGATACGCCGGATATAGGAAGTCGATGTCAGGGCATGGGATACAACAAAGGTAAAGATCAAAAAGACGACCGTTGAATTGCCATAGGATCCGGAAAGGATGCTCGACATCTTAAATTCCGGTACCAGTGCCAGGGCACAGATCAAAAGGACGGATGGCCAGTCGATCGAGATACCCAGCCAAAGGATCAGGGCACCGATAAAGATTCCCAATACCTGCATCATCGAGGCACTCATTCCCGCCAAGGCAGGCAGGAAACGGAAGCCAAACATCGCAAGCAGGGCAGATATGATCAATACTTTTCTTTTCATGAGCAAAACTCCAATACCTAATAATAATAACAAAAAAGATGTCCTTAAGACATCTTTGAATAAACTATAGTTTGAAGAAGGTGTGGATGCATTCGGCTATCGCACTCTGATTGTTGGTGGCTTTGGTGATGTAGCCGCAATCCTTGATGATATCCGGGTTGCTATTAGCGACGCCCACTCCCATTCCGGCCTGTTTGATCATAGGCAAGTCGTTGACATTATCACCGATCGCTACGATCTGGTCGATGCCAACACCGATGATCTTAGAAAGATTGCGCAAACCAAAGCCTTTGTCGATATCTACCGGGTTGAATTCGATGTAGCGGCCGCTGGAATAGCTGATACTTAAGCGGTCCTTCAGATCGCTGAAATCCTCTTCGATCTTTTTAAGATAACTGTAATCGGTATTGCTGAAGACCAGCTTGGCGATCCGATCTCCTCTAAGGAATTCGATATCCTTCGAATCAGTCTCAGTGATCGCCATCCTGTTGTTCAGATAGCGGATCTCATCTTCGTTGAGATTGTACATGTATACCATTTGGTTGCCATAGACATGGACATTGACATCGTAGTTGATGCCTCTTTTATAGATCTCACTGGCCAGATCGAAATCCAGGCCCTTAAAAAACAGGATCTTATTATTTTTGTTTTCGGTGATGCAGCCACCGTTATAGGAGATGACATATTCATTTTCCAGATCAAAGAGTCCCAGTTCCTTCAAGGTACCGTTGACCGTTTCATAAGCCCTTCCGGTGGCGGGGACAAAGCGGTAGCCATGATCCCTCATGGCCTTGATGGCTTTGATATCTTCTTCCGATATCGTACGGTCATCCCTAAGAAGGGTCTCATCCAGATCGGATACCAATACTTTATACATCTTATTTAAACCTCCTGCTGACTGTCTCGTTTATCTTGCGATTGAGCCGCTTGTACTCCTCGCGTTCCTTTTCCGTAAGTTCAGCAAAACGGATGTCATCGATCTCCTCCTTGACCTTTAAAAGATCCTTGTAGATATCATCAGATAAAGGGAGTCTTTTGATCACCGTCTCCTTATAACCGGTATCTTCATCCTTGATGGAGGTAATGGCGATCAGATTCAGATTCTGCAGTTTGACCAGTGAACGGTAGATATTGAAGCTCATCTCATTGAGGATCTCGGAAAGATCGCTGCGGGAACTGACATGCTTTTCCTCATCCAGAAACATCAGGATCGCCAGATCAATCTTGCTTAACTTGTATTTAGCGACTAACGGACCGATCAGATTGCTGAAAAGCAGACGGTTGGTATAGATATCATAGATGATGCTTTCCTGACTGAAGCTGGTCTTAAGCGTCGGTCTTTCCTTGCCCAGCCGGACGGTATTGTCCTTGATCGGATTCATTACGGAGTCACCCGCATAATCGATGTAATAGCGATAAAGACTTAAACGTCTTTTCTGATATTCTTCCGGATCCAGGATATGTTGATAGAAATTCGAATAGTAGGTAAACAGCTCAGTCTTCATCTTGATGACATTCGCCAGATCCAGGGCGGTATAGACCAGTGAATTGCGGCGCATGACATAGTAATAGACCGGATCATCGATGACCTGGACCTTTTTGGTAAAGACATAATAATCCAGGTTGAAAAGAAAGTCCTCGCTCCAGGAGATATCCTCGTTCATTCGAAGATTGTTTTCCTCGATGATCGAGCGCTTATATAGTTTATTCCAAAGGACTCCATAGTAAAGATCAGCCGGGTTTTCGATCATGTAGTCCGCAAATTCCTTGATACTCAGGCTGCATTTCTGATCGATGTCGCCCTTAACGGTCGTCCTGTTTCCTACGACCCGGTAGAAATGGGCGATCGCCAGATCGCTGTTATTCTTCTTTATGGCCTTATACAGCAGCTCACAACTGTTTGGTGCCAGCCAGTCATCAGAATCAACAAACTGGATGTAGTTTCCCTTAGCCAAAGAAAGAGCATGATTGCGGGTAGCGGAGACACCTTTATTATCCTGATGGACCGCGATGATCCTCGGATCTTTTAGAGCATATTCATCGATGATCTTTCCGGAATCATCCTTGCTGCCATCATCGCAGATGATCAGTTCAAAATCCTTAAAAGACTGATTAAGGACACTTTCAATACATCTGCTGATATATTTGGCCGCATTATAGACCGGTATGATAATGCTGATTTCAGGCATCTTTTCATCCCCCTTAGATCATGCTGATCACTTTTTTATAATAGATTATTTCCCGGGCTTAATCAAATAATAAAAGACCGCCGTTAACGGTCTTTTTTGCTCAGTTTAGCCACTGTCTCCACATGAGCGGTCAGACAGTGCATGTCATAGCTGCGGATCTCTTCGATCTTATATCGACTCTTTAAGGCATCGATGTTCTTGAACAAGGTCGCCGGGTTGCAGGAGACATAGATGATGTTGTCGATTTCCTTGCTAAGGATGGTCTTGATCATCTTGTGATCCATGCCGCTTCTTGGCGGATCCACCAACAGATAGTCGATATGGTTGTTGATGCTTACAAGATGCTTGTAGGCATCGGCTTCCATAATCTGGATATTATCTGCCTGATTGACCTTGATGTTCTGGGTAAAGCATTCGATGCTGTCTTTCGATAATTCGGAAGCATATACCTACTCGAATTTAAAGGCATTCATGATGCTCATGATACCGATACCGCTGTATTCCTCGACCAATACCTTTCCCGGATCGATCAGGGATGATACATAGTGATAGATATTGATAGCCTGGGAAATATTAAGCTGTAAAAAAGCGTTCATTCCGACCTTGAAGGTCTTATCATCGATCACCAGATCCAGATGATCCTTGCCATAGATCTTTTTACTTTGATCATAGTTGATCAATGGATCAGAATTGCGGTTAAATTCCACATATAAACTCTTTAATTCCTTTAGCCGGCTAAGCTGTTTTACCAGATTGGCGGTATCAAAGCTTTCACCGAAGATCAGTTTCATCTGGAAGTCATCAGTGATCTTGCGGATGACAAGATAACGAAGACCTTTATGATTCCTGGAACTGTAAGCATGAAGGTGCATGCTGTTTAAGACCTTTAGGACACGTTTGCGGAATTCCTCCAGTTCCTTGTCATGGATCAGACAGGCATTGATCGTCTTGAAACGGTTGCTTCCCTTAAGATACATGCCGGTAGCAAGTTCTCCATCATACTCCCTTACCGGAAGCTTGAGCTCATTGCGGTAACCGTAAATATTCTTGGCACCGGTAACTTCGATGTCCAGTTTTTCCTTGGCATATTTATACGCAGCCTCTTCGACGATCTGCTTTTTATATTTCAGGGATGCGGGGTATTTGCAATGCTGAAACTGACAACCGCCGCATTCATCATAGTAGCGGCATTTAGGTTCTGTTCTTTCATTTGATCTCGCAAGGATCCGGTCACACTTTGCAAAGGCATAATTATCCCTTTGCTCAGTGATATGAGCATCCACT
>JAFWFB010000160.1 GCA_017512625.1 Erysipelotrichaceae bacterium | reverse complement strand
TCAACTCCATTCGTTGCCGATAAGGACGGCGGTGTTGCCTGGGCTAACTCATTATTTGAAGATAATGCTGAATACGGCTTCGGTATGGCCATCGCTCAGAACTACAAAGAAGCCAGGATCTTAAAGATCATGGAAGAGAATCTTGATGGTGACTGCGGCGAAGCCTTCAAGAAGTACATCGCTGCCGGTAACAACAGAGACGCTCAGAGAGCCGTAAAAGATGAAGTGATCGCTGCTGTTAAGGCCTCCAAGAATGAAGCTGTCAAGGAACTCTTAGATTACGAAAGAGACCTGGTTGGCAAGTCTGTCTGGATCGTCGGCGGTGACGGCTGGGCTTATGATATCGGTTACGGCGGCTTAGACCACGTACTGGCTAATGATGTAAACTGCAATATCTTAGTTCTCGATACCGAGGTCTACTCCAATACCGGCGGTCAGTCATCCAAGTCTTCTCAGGCTGCTTCCATCGCCAAGTTCGCTGCCGGCGGTAAGGCAACCTCCAAGAAAGACTTAGGCATGATCGCCATGGCCTACGGACACGTATATGTCGCATCAGTTTCAATGGGCTCTAACAGAATGCAGTTATTAAAGGCCTTAACTGAAGCTGAAAGCTACAATGGTCCGTCACTGATCATCGCTTACTGTCCATGTATCGAACAGGGTATCAGAAGCGGTATGGCAACTCAGCAGGATGTCGAGAAGAACGCTGTCGAGTGCGGTTACACTACTCTGTACAGATTCGATCCTCGTAATGAAAAGCCGCTCACTATCGATTCCAAGGAACCTGACTGGGATAAATTCGAAGCATTCCTGATGAATGAAAACAGATATAACCAGTTACCGAAGATCAGAGGTGAAGAGGTGGCTAAGGAAATGTTCGCTAAGACCAAATCCGATGCTCAGAAGAGATATAAGAGACTGGTCGCATTAGCTAACGAGTAATCTTATAAACATCACTATTAAAGACTGCCGGAAACGGCAGTCTTTTTATTATTGTCTATAGGTAAGCAAGCCTTTTTTTAGTATAATTGAATAGATGAGAATCGCTATTTTTACTGATACCTATCTTCCGGATATCAACGGAGTCGTTTCTTCTGTTGAACTTTTAAGGAAAAAACTGGAAGAGCTCGGTAATACGGTATATGTGGTATGTACCTATAAGGGTGTCGCAAAGATAAAAT
This sequence comes from Erysipelotrichaceae bacterium, assembly GCA_017512625.1. Next base: position 842 of record JAFWFB010000160.1, on the reverse strand, counting down.
ATGAAGGAAACATCATCCGTCTGCCGGGGGTGGAAGTCAAAAAGCTTTATGGTTATGCTTTGGCAACGCCTTTGCATTTTCTGCTGATCGATGAGATAAGCAAGCTCGACCTGGATATCATCCATGCGGAAACGGAATTCGGTGTGGGCATCTTTGCCAATATCGTGGCTTCCACACTGAACATTCCTTTGGTAAGGACTTATCATACCACTTACGAAGACTATTCCCATTATCTGAATATCCTCAATTCCAAGACTTTTGACAAGTTCATCAAGAAAGGCATAATCGAGGTATCAAAACTGTACTGTAACCACTGTGTCAAGCTGATCTGTCCTTCCGAAAAGACCGCAGGCATGCTCAGGACATATGGGGTCATTTCAGACATCACCATCATACCGACCGGTATCGAGATAGAAAGATTTGCCAAAGAAAACGTCGATCTGGCAAAGTCGGCTGAGATCCGCAGGGAATACGGCATAAGAGATGATGAAAAACTGCTGCTTTTCGTGGGCAGGATAGCGGAAGAGAAATCCATCGATATGATCATCGAAGCTTTCGGAAAAGTTAAGGAAAACGGTCTGAAAGTCAAGCTTCTTATCGTCGGTGCCGGACCGCAGCTGGAGGATCTTCAGAAGATGAAAAGGATCACGAACTGGAAGACTGCGTTTTCTTTGCGGGCAAAAAGCCGTTTGCGGAAGTGCCCGTATATTATCATGCAGCCGACGGCTTTATCAGTGCTTCCACCAGCGAGACACAGGGCATGACCTATATCGAAGCCCTGGCCAGCGGGCTTCTGGTGCTTGCTCACTACGATACCGTGCTTGATGATCTGATCATCGACG
>JAFWFB010000159.1 GCA_017512625.1 Erysipelotrichaceae bacterium | reverse complement strand
TCAGCCTCTTGAGTACTTCCTCATTCGATCTGAACTGTTCCTTGTGCTTATATACAATAACATAATAAAAGAGAACATTTCAAGTGATAAAGTAAAAAATGTCTTTTAGCAATTCCCTTACAGAATAACTTGAACAAAACTATATTCTTGGTTATAATTTATTAGCGTTTGAAAGGAGTACACATGGCTAATATTAAATCACAGAAGAAGCGTGCTCTGACTAATGTCAAGAGACATTCAAACAATGTCAGCAAAAAGAGCGAGTTAAAAACTTCCATTAAGAGAGTCCTCCAGGCAGTCGAAGCCGGGGATAAGGAAGCAGCTGTCAAAGCATTTGATGCATGCAGTTCACTTCTTGATGCTAGCGTCAGAGATCATATCAAGCATAGCAACTATGCATCAAGACAAAAATCCAGATTACAGAAAGCTATCAATACTTTAGGTTAATAACAAAAAGAGCGTAAGCTCTTTTTTTTAATCCTCTTTCGCGTTTACCTTAAAGGCATGAAAGTTGTACAGGCAGCTTTTGTCGATCAGAAGGGCCAAGGCTTCAGGATCAAGATCCTTAGCCGAGTAATCGATGGTGATGACGTTGCTGGTATTGAAGTATTCATCGATCTTCTTTTTGATATCCAGTATCTCGAAAAGATCCAGTCCCTGATCATCAAAGTCATCGACCGAACGGTAGCGTCCATCCAGACTTTTGACATTCAGATCACTGTCATTCTGTTCAAGCAGTTCATAGACCCTCTGATTGACCAGTGGCAGTAAAGCGATCAGACACTTGGATTCCTTCTGCTGCCTGATCATCAGCTCATTGATGTGTCGTAACAGTTCCAGGACAAAGTCCAGGGACTTTTTTTCTTTCAAAGGACCATCCAGAAATGGCAGATTGAGACACATCGTATCGATGCCGACCAGACCGATCGTCAGGAAATACTTGTTAAGATTGCGCAAGTGTCTGCGGGAATACGGATAGAGATTCTCCTTGAAAAGCATCTGGGAGACATTGCGTCTGGTCAAAAGCTCCCGACAGGCCAGATTGAAGTAATAGTCGATCTTCTCAAAGAATTCTTCTTCATCGCTGCTGGTAGCGGCGATCTTTACCAGGTTAAGGGAGGCCAGGGCCAAAGAGCCGGAGCTGATATCGCTGCCTAAGCTGTAGGCGCGGCGGTAATTGATGCGCTTGTAGTCATTTCGCGGATCGCTGTTGACGGTTTTCTCGATCTTGCATTCAAAGATCGGACTGCCATACTTAAGGGTAAAGCGGTAGATCAGATCCTTAAGTTCTTCATCCCAAGGGATCTTTTTGCCATACTTGATGGCGATCGAAGGATAGCTGCAATCGCCGTCGATCATCTCTTCGATCAGATATTTGAAGACCTTAAGTCCGCTTTCCTGTTCCAGATCATAGATCAGATCCATTGCCAAAGCGCCACTGCGGTAACCGGAAGCGTTGATGTTGTTGGCCATCAGTTTCAAGGCATGTCTTAATCTGTCTTCATCGATCTGA
>JAFWFB010000158.1 GCA_017512625.1 Erysipelotrichaceae bacterium | reverse complement strand
TTTCGCCAGTGCCTTTGTCCGCTTTGCTTCCGAGAATGTCTACTTTACCGACAACAATATCATTTATCAGCCGGAATACGCTGATGTAGAAAAGCTTAAGAAGCTGACCAAGCTGCTGGCAGATGATTCCATCTGGAATCAGATCCGTGATGGCAAGTATGAGCTTCAGGTCAATGATCCGGATGGTACCAGAGTTACCTGGATCGATGATGATGTTGCGATCCTGTCCAACAAGGTCAAGATCAGCAAGAACGAGGAAGCCAGCATCATGGTCGTGGGACCGAGCCGTATGCAATATGACAAGATAGCCGGCCTGCTGCACTACGTATCTGAGGAAGTGGATAAAGCGTTTGGAGACAAGTGATGAGTGATAAAGAAAAAAACATAGAAGAAACAACCGATCTTAATAAGGAGATCGAAGAAGAGGAAAAGGTCACTGAGCAAGATAGTGATGAAGAAGTCGTGGTCGATCTCAATGAACCTGATCCGCAAGAAGAGATAAGCCGCCTTAATAAGGAGATCGAAAGGCTTAAAAACGAATACGCCAAAGCCTATGCTGACACGCAAAACATGCAAAAAAGGCTTAAAAGCGAGCATGAGCAATACATGAAATATCATTTGCAAAGCTTCGCTACTTCGATCCTTCCGGCCATCGACAATCTCGAAAGAGCGCTGGCTCAGGAAGAGACGGAAGAGAATAAAGGCTATCGACAGGGCGTCAAGATGATCTATGATCAGATCATCAATGCCCTTAAAAACGAGGGAGTCGAAGAGATCGACTGCCAGGACAAGGAATTCGATGCGAGATACATGCAGGGCATCATGCTGGAGAAAGTCGAAGGCAAGGAACCTAACATGGTCATCGAAGTCTTACAGAAAGGATATATGTTAAAAGATCGCATACTAAGACCTGCCATGGTCAAGGTATCGGAATAAATCTAAGGAGGAATCAATCATGAGTAAAATTATCGGAATTGACTTAGGTACTACCAACAGCTGTGTTGCTGTAATGGAAGGTAGTGAAGTAAAAGTCATCACAAATCCTGAAGGAAATAGAACTACACCAAGCGTTGTTGCTTTCAAAAACGGCGAGAAGATCGTCGGTGATGCTGCTAAAAGACAGGTCGTAACCAATCCTAATTCCTGCATTTCCATCAAGCGTAAGATGGGAACCAGCCAGAAGGTCGAACTGGAAGGACGCAGCTACAGCCCGGAAGAGATCAGTGCCATGATCCTGCAGTACATGAAATCATATGCTGAGGATTATCTGGGTGAGAAAGTCGATAAGGCTGTAATCACCGTCCCTGCTTACTTCAACGACGCTCAAAGACAGGCTACCAAGGATGCCGGTAAGATCGCCGGACTGGAAGTAGAAAGAATCATCAATGAACCGACTGCCGCTGCTCTGGCTTTCGGTATCGATAAGTCTGATAAGGAACAGAAAGTGCTGGTATTTGACTTAGGCGGCGGTACCTTCGGTGTCTCGATCCTGGATCTGGCAGATGGTACCTTCGAAGTATTGGCTACTGCCGGTGATAACCACCTCGGTGGCGATGACTTCGATGAAGTGCTGGTCAACTGGATGGCTGATGAATTCAAGAAGGATAACGGCATCGATCTAAGAAGCGATAAGATGGCTTTACAGAGACTGAAGGAAAGTGCTGAAAAGGCCAAGAAAGATCTAAGCTCCATGTTAGAGACCCAGATCAGCGTTCCGTTTATCAGCGCCGGTCCTAATGGTCCTTTACATCTTGATCTGCGTCTGACCCGTAGCAAATTCGATCAGATGACCAAACACCTGGTCGACCGTTGTCTTGGACCGGTAAGACAGGCTCTTAGCGATTCCGGTCTTTCCCGCAATGATATCGATCAGATCCTGCTGGTCGGTGGTTCTACCAGAATCCCGGCTGTTCAGGAACTGGTCAAGAATGAACTGGGTAAGGAACCTAACAAGTCCGTTAACCCTGATGAAGTCGTAGCCATGGGTGCTGCTATCCAGGGTGCCGTACTTACCGGTGATGTCAAGGATGTCCTGCTGCTTGATGTTACACCGCTTAGCTTAGGTATCGAGACCTTAGGTGGTGTCATGACCGTCCTGATCCCAAGAAATACGACCATCCCTACATCAAAGAGCCAGATCTTCAGTACTGCTGCTGATAACCAGCCGGCTGTTGACATCCATGTATTACAGGGTGAAAGACCAATGGCTGCAGATAATAAGACCCTTGGTAACTTCCAGCTGGGCGGCATTGCTCCGGCAAGAAGAGGTGTGCCTCAGATCGAAGTAACCTTCGATATCGATGTCAACGGTATCGTCAATGTCAGTGCCGTTGATAAGGCTACCAACAAGAAGCAGTCGATCACCATCTCCAACTCTTCAGGCTTAAGCGACGAAGAGATCGAAAGAATGGTCAGGGACGCTGAAGAGAATAAGGCCGCTGACGACAAGCGTAAGGAAGAGATCGAACTCAAGAACAAAGCTGAAAGCTTCATCGCTCAGATCGATCAGTCATTGGAAAACGCCAATGTGCCTGAAGATCAGAAGGCTGAAGTTGAAAAACTCAAAGGCGAACTGCAGACTGCCATCGACAACAATGATTACGATACATTAAGAACCAAGCTGGATCAGCTGGAGAAAGCTGCTCAGCAGATGTCTGAACAGATGTACCGTCAGCAGGCTCAGCAGTCCGCTGATACTCAAGGCACCAATACCGGATCGTCAAACAGCAACGACAACGTATATGATGCTGACTTTAAGACCAAAGAATAATCGTTTAGGAAGCTTCTAAGCTTCCTAAACTTTTGAAGGGAATTTATGGCAACCAATAGAGATTATTATGAAATATTAGGTATTGACCGCAACGCTACGGAAGACCAGATCAAAAAGGCCTACCGTACCTTAGCAAAGAAATACCACCCGGATGTGAATAAAGCGCCTGATGCTGAAGAGAAGTTCAAGGAAGTCAATGAAGCATACAGTATTTTAAGCGATCCGCAAAAGAAGGCTACCTACGACCAGTATGGTAAAGACGGCCTTAATAATGCCGGTTACAATACCAACTTCTCCAGTGATGATCTGAATGATATCTTCAATTCGTTCTTGGGTGGCGGTTTCAGTGATTTCGGTTTCGGATCTTTCGGAAGCAGAAGGTCCCGTTCATCCAGAACCTCACCTGTCAAGGGCCGGGATACCTACATGACGATGACCATCGATTTCCTGGATGCGGTATATGGCACGGAAAGGACCATCAAGGTGGATGTCGATAAACAGTGTCCGACCTGCAATGGTACCGGTGCCAAATCAGCTTCCGATATTTCGACCTGTCCGACCTGCGGCGGCAGGGGAAGTGTCATGACTCAGCGAAGAACTGTCTTTGGCATGATGCAATCCCAGTCCGTCTGTCCGGATTGTAACGGTACCGGTAAGAAGATCTTGCACCGTTGCCCTGATTGCAATGGCGAAGGTTATATCCATAAGAAAGTCGAGATCGACGTCAAGATCCCTGAAGGTATCTCATCTGGCCAGCAGATAAGGATCGCCGGCAATGGTGAACGCGGCTATAATGGCGGACCTAATGGTGATCTGTATATCGAGATCCTGGTAAGAGATCATAAATACTTCAAACGTCAGGGAAATGATATCTATATCAATGTACCGATCAGTGCTGTTGATGCTACGATCGGTACCAACGTTGATATTCCGACCGTCCGGGGCGATGTTGAGATGAAGATCAATCCGGGCACCCAGCCTGGACAAAGATACCGTCTTAAGGAATACGGTATCAAGGATCTTCGTTCCGGCCAGATCGGTGACCAGTATGTCATCATCGATGTAGTGATCCCGACCAAGCTCAAACGGGAAGAAAAGGAACTCTATCAGAAGATCCGGAATATCGATGAAAAGGAAAGCGTCTTTGAACGCTTCAAGAAAGCTTTTAAGTAGAAGGAAACTTCTACTTAAAAAAAGACCCTTTGTTAGCACTCATTTAACTGAAGTGCCAGGAGGTTATGATGAATTTAGAGAAAATGACCGAAAAGCTGCTAGACCTCTTGCTCAAGACGATAATGTTGACCAAGGAGTTAGGCAACAGTGAAGTCACCATATCCCATATACTGAAGATCTTTTTAAGAGATGAAGATATGGCCAGATTCCTGAATATCAAAAATCCGGAACCGGTCAACGAGATCCTTGATAAACGTCTCAAATCTCTGTCTAAATCAAATAGTGAAGGCGAGCCGGTACTAAGCAGGGATCTTACCAAAGCTTACCGCAGTGCCTTGGAGCTTCAGAAACAGCGCGGTGATGAATATCTTTCAGCGGTATTGCTGCTGATCGAATGTCTGTTTTGCGATGATATCAGTGCCAAGGCCATCGTTAAGCTGCTTGATCTAGACCGTGATCAATTATTGAATAAAGAATTAAAGGAAAGGGGGGACCGTAAGATGAATGATGTAAGTTCAGAAAACAACATGAATGCTTTGGAAAAGTATGGCCGCAATCTGATCGAGGAAGTCAAAAAGGGCAAGATCGATCCGGTCATCGGCCGTGATGAAGAGATTCGAAGGATCATTGAGATCCTCTCCCGTAAGACCAAAAACAATCCTTGTCTGATCGGTGCCGCCGGTGTCGGTAAGACAGCCATCGTCGAAGGACTGGCCATCAGGATCTGCAATGGCGATGTGCCACTGTCCTTAAAGGATAAGGTACTTATCGAACTGGACATGGGTTCACTGATCGCGGGAGCAAAATTCCGTGGTGAATTCGAGGAACGTCTTAAGGCGGTATTAAACGAGATCAAGGAAAGAGATAACGAAGTCATTCTGTTTATCGATGAGATCCACAATCTGGTCGGTGCCGGAAAGACGGAAGGAGCCATGGATGCTGCCAACCTGTTAAAGCCGATGCTTGCCAGGGGTGAACTTAAATGCATTGGATCGACGACGTTTGATGAATATCGTGAATATATCGAAAAGGATAAGGCTTTGGAGCGTCGTTTCCAGAAGATCATCGTTGATGAGCCGACTGAAGAACAGACCATATCGATTCTAAGAGGAATCAAGGAACGTTATGAGTCCCATCATGGTGTGACCATCAAGGATGAGGCTATCGTTGCTGCTGTAAAGCTGTCTTCAAGATACATTACCGACAGATATCTGCCTGATAAGGCGATCGACCTGATCGATGAAGCGGCTGCAGCTACCAGGGTAATGATCGATTCTCTGCCTGATGAGCTGGACGATCTGATCAGACGTATCAAGCAGCTGGAGATCGAAGATGCTTCCCTTAAGGATGAGACCGATGAAAAGATCCTTAAGAGGAAAAGAGAGATCGAAAGCGAACTGGAGCTTTTAAAGAACCACAAGGATCAGATGTATGAAGTCTGGTCCAAGGAAAAGGAACAGCTTAACGAAGCCAAGAAGATCAAGGAAGAGATCGATCAGGCCAAGATCGATCTGATGAACGCCAAAAACAACGCCGAATACGAGACAGCTGCCCGTCTGCAATACGAAACGATCCCTAATCTGATGAAAAGGGTCGATG
>JAFWFB010000157.1 GCA_017512625.1 Erysipelotrichaceae bacterium | reverse complement strand
TTCGAAGTAGAGATCACATGGATGGCCGTATCCTCTGGCTACCAGTTCGTTATGGCTGGAGCCGCTGTCGAACCAGACGTCCATGATGTCCTTTTCCTTGGTGAATTTATTGTTAGGTGATTTAGGATTGGTATAACCCTCAGGCAGAAGGTCGATCGGATCACTTTCAAACCAGATGTTGGAACCATGTTCCCTTACCAGCTTGGCGATATGATCGAAGACTTCCTTCTCCATGATAGGAGATTTATCTTCGTTATAGATGATTGGAATTGGAACGCCCCAGAAACGCTGACGGCTGATACACCAGTCACCACGGTCCCTGATCATGTTGGCCAGACGGACCTCGCCCCACTCGTTATGCCAGGTTACCTTATGGATCTCATCCAGAAGTTCCTGACGGATCTTGTCGATGGAAGCAAACCATTGAACGGTAGCCCGGAAAATGACCGGCTTTTTAAGACGCTCATCGTGCGGATAGCTGTGGGTGATCCACTCCATCTTAAGCAGGTGTCCGCTTTCTTCCAGCATCTCCACAACATCCTTATTGGCATCCAAAACGAACTTGCCTGCCAGTCTTTCACCGGCATCAGCGGTAAGATTACCCTTTTCATCGACCGGACAATATGCCGGGATGTTGTATTTCATACCGACGATAAAGTCATCGGCACCATGTCCCGGTGCAGTATGGACACATCCGGTACCATCTTCATCGGTGACGTGATTGCCTAAGATGATGACAGAACTGCGGTCAGCATATAAAGGATGTCTGGTGGTGATATATTCCAGTTCCTTGCCCTTGAAGGTCTTAAGGATTCCCTGATTCTCCAGACCGAATTTCTCTAAGAGTTCATCGACCTTGCTTTCGAGCATGACCAGATTGCCCTTTTCGGTCTTGACCAAGGCATAGGTAAAGTTTTCATTCAGACAGATCGCCAGGTTGGCCGGGATCGTCCAAGGGGTAGTGGTCCAGATCACGAACTTATCAGTCTGAGGGTCGAGGATATCCTTGCCGTTTAAAACATCGAAGCTGACAAAGATCGTCGGGTCCTTGCGGTCAAAATATACGATCTCGCTATCAGCGATCGCTGTTTCCTGATATGGCGACCAGTAGATCGGCTTTAATCCCTGATAGATCAGTCCCTTAAGAGCCATCTTGGCGAAGGATTCGATCTGGCGGGCTTCAAATTCCTTATTGAGAGTGATGTATGGATGATCGAAGTCAGCGACCTGTCCGAGTCTTTTCATGGTGCTCATCTGAGTCTTGACCTGACCTAAGGCATATTCCTTGCACTTGTCACGGAAGGCCGCAATGCTCATATCCTTGTGGCTGATTCCCAGTTTAGCCATCGCATTTTCGATCGGCAGACCATGGGTATCCCAGCCCGGGAAAAACGGTGTGTAGTGACCGCTCATCGCCTTGGAACGGACGATGATATCCTTGATGGTCCTGTTCATGGCAGTACCGGCGTGCAGATTGCCATTGGCGTATGGTGGGCCGTCATGTAAGACGAAACTCGGTTCTCCTTCATGTTCAGCCAGGATCTTGTGGTAATGGTCGTCTTCTTCCCATTCCTTTAAGATCTCAGGTTCCTTTACCGGCAGATTTCCTCTCATTTCGAAATCTGTCTTAGGCATCAGTAATGTGTCTTTATAGTCCATAAGACCTCCTGTAATAAAAAAGGCGATACAAGGGCGCAATGGCGCGGTACCACCTTTATTTTTAACTTAAACTCTTAACGCGAGTAACGATTGACCTTAATGATTCGGGCCAATAGCTCCTAAGTGATATCCTTTTTACCCTCCGTTCATCTTCCACCACCCGATGAATCTCTATGCTTCAGATAAAAAGACCTGTCTTATTCAATGCTACGGTGGTATTATCGCATAAAGCTCGGTCACATTCAATTATTATTTTTCATAACGATGCTATAATGGGCACATGAGCAAAACAATTATCATTGGCGCCGGACCGGCAGGTATCAGCGCAGCATTATATCTTAAAAGAAGCAACAAGGATGTTACGGTCATTTACAAAAACACCACTTCCCTTAAAACTGCTCATCGCATTGACAACTATTATGGCTTATATGGCGTAGAAGGCAGCGAACTCTACGAGAAAGGACTGGCGCAGGCAAGGGAATTAGGGATCGAACTGATCGAAGACGAAGTAGTCGATATCGAGATCATCGACGGCTTCCAGGTCCTGACCCCGAACAACACCTATCACGGTGACTACCTGGTACTGGCTACCGGAGTTAACCGCAACATTCCGGCTATCCGCAATATCAGCGAATTCGAAGGAAAGGGCGTTTCCTATTGTGCGACTTGCGATGGCTTCTTCTTCCGTAAGAAAGTCATCGGCATCCTCGGAAATGATTCCTATGCTTTGCATGAAGCCAATTACTTAAGCAATCTGGCCAAGGAAGTCGTGATCTTCACCGATGGCAAGCCGGTCAATAATAAGGAACTGGAAAAATTCAGGATCGTATCTGATAAGTTGACTCACCTGGAAGGTGATGAATTCCTGGAAGCAGCCGTCAGCGAAAGCGGACGCTATCCGATCGATGCTTTATTTATCGCCTTAGGAAGTGCCGGAGCACTGGACTTTGCAAGGAAGCTTGGACTGGATATCGCGGATAACCTGATCGTCGTTGACCAGAACAATCAGACCAATCTGCCACGTTTATACGCAGCCGGCGATATTACCAAAGGCTTCAAGCAAATCGCCAAGGCGGTCTATGAAGGAGCGGTGGTCGCCAACTCGATCATCGAGAATGACAGAAATTAAAAATCAGTCAATTGACTGATTTTTTTATTGATGGATGATCGGCCTTAAGGATCTTGACGCCATGCGGATAAGCAAAGGCGATCGAGACCTTGCCATCGCTTTCACTGATGACGATGCCCTGGCCGAACTTATCGTGATTGACCTGTTCGCCAGGCGTAAACCTGGATGCGGCCTTATAGGTCGGCTTGATGACATCTTCGTTATTGAAGATGAAGGATTTGCGCTTGTTTTCTTCCTTTTTGTTGACCTCATCGAGATATTCCTCGTCGATCTCACCCACAAAGCGGGATGTCGTCTTAAGACCGCCAACAACATAGCTATAGGCCTGATTGTCAGTCAAGGTCAGGTGTTCCATGGCCCTAGTATAGGCGACATAAGCCAGTCTTCTTTCCTCTTCGAGACCGCTTATGCCTTCATTTAGGGATTTATCGCTTGGAAAGACTCTTTCATTCATGCCGATGATAAAGACATTTTTAAATTCCAGACCCTTGGCGCTATGAACGCTCATCAGTCTTACCGCATCGCTGATGCTCGCATTTTCCTTATCGATATAAAGACTTACCATCTGCAGATATTCATCCAGACTGGAATCCGGATAGGCTTTCTGGTAACTGTTGATATCATTGATCAGTTCCTTGACGTTTTCGATCCTTTCCACCTCGTTGTTGGCTTCAAGCATCTTGCGGTAACCGCTGATATCCAAGACATCTTCCAAAAGCTGCTCGAGGCTTTCGGTTTCCTTTAGTCTGGTCAGCTCTTCGATGATCTTGATATAATCATTTACTCCCGCATGGTTGATCTCATCTTTATACTTGATGGCCGCATCATAGCTGCTGATACCGTCATTGATCGCATATTCGTTGATCTTTTCCAGGGTCTTGCTGCCGATCTTGCGCTTCGGGTTATTGATGGTCCGGTTAAAGGAGAGGTTATCCTTGATGCTAAGCATCCTAAGATATGCCAAAGTATCCTTGATCTCCGCTCTTTCATAGAAGCGGATGCCGCCATAGATCACATAAGGGATGCCAGCAGAGGCCAATGTCTTTTCCATGCTGCGGGAAAGATAGTTGGCCCTATAAAGGATCGCATTGTCCCCGTATTTATAACCCTTTTGAATGTTATCCAGGATCCTTTCCTTGACATAGTCGGCTTCATATTCTTCATTGATGAAGCTCGCATGGACGATCTTGGAGCCTAAAGGATTGTTGGTATAAAGATCCTTTTTGATCCTTTTCTTGTTGTTCTTGATGACATCATTGGCACCGCCCAGAATCCTTTGGGTGCTGCGGAAATTCTCGCTTAAAAGGATGGTCTGAGTCTCCGGAAAGTCGTGTTCGAAGTTAAGGATGATATTGACATCGGCCCCTCTCCAGGTATAGATGGTCTGATCCGGATCACCTACGACATAAACGTGGCGATGAATGCTGCCAAGCTGACGGATCAGCTTGTACTGGTAAGGGTCGATATCCTGAAACTCGTCGACCAGTATCTCTCTGCAGCGGTAAGCCCATTTCTGCTTGACCTCTTCGAACTGATCGAAGATATCGACGGTCTTAAGGATCAGATCGTCGAAGTCCAGGGCATAGCTTTTATTAAGATAGTCATTGTAATACTCGTAGACCTTGGCCTTCTTGAGGCTGATGAAATCGCCTTTCGCCAAAAAGAGGGCTCTTTTCGGATCGATATGTTCATATTTGCAATTGGCGATGTAATCCAAGGCTGAAGCATAGCTGATGTCGGTCTTGGTGACCTCATGCTTCTTGTAGGCTTCCTTGAGGATGCTTCGCTGGTCATCAGCATCAACGATCGTAAAATTGCTCGGGAAACCGATCAGACGGATCTCAGAACGCAGGATGCTCACACAAAGGCTGTGGATCGTACTTACATGAAGCAGGTTCGCATCATCGCCAAGCATGCTCTCGATCCTGCTTTTCATCTCATTGGCAGCCTTATTGGTAAAGGTTATCGCGTAAATGTTGTATGGGGGAACCTCTTTTTCCTTGATCAGCCAGACGATGCGCATGGTAAGGACTCTGGTCTTTCCGGAGCCGGCTCCCGCGATGACGCGGATGTAGCCATAATCGCTGGTCACAGCCTCCAGCTGCTGTCTGGTAAGGGACTCATAATTAATCTTCATTGCATGAGTATTATAACATTTTCAAATGTTATAATGTTTGTATGTTAAGTGATAAGTGGGAAGATTACAAACTGCTGGATGCCGGGGACCGGGAGAAGCTGGAAAGCTACAATGGAATTATCTTGCGCCGCCCTGACCCGATGGCCATCTGGCCGAAAAACGACCCTTCCCTTTGGGATTCATACGATGCCTTTTACCACCGTTCCAAAAGCGGTGGCGGACATTGGGAGTACCGCAAAACCCTGCCTGAATTCTGGAGCATCCGCTATCGGGATCTGAGTTTCAAGGTATCCCCGACCAATTTCAAGCATACCGGTATCTTTCCGGAACAGGCCTATAACTGGGATCTGGTAAGGCAACTTATAGAAGGCAAGAAAGATATAAAAGTCTTAAATCTTTTTGCTTACTCCGGCGCCGCTACCTGCGCTGCGTCCAAGGCCGGTGCCGTTGAAGTCGTCCATGTGGATGCTTCCAAAGGCATGATCGCCTGGGCCAAGGAGAATGCGGCCTTAAATCATCTGGAAAACAATGTCATCCGCTACATCGAGGATGATTGCATTAAATTCATGAAAAGGGAGATCAGACGGGAACGTCACTACGATATGATCATCATGGATCCGCCAAGTTATGGCCGGGGAGCGAATAATGAGATGTTCAAGTTCGAGAACCAGATCAACGAGCTGATCGATCTTTCTAAGCAGCTTATGAGCGAAAAGCCTCTGGCCCTGATCATCAACAGCTATACGACCGGCTTTTCCACTACCGTTTTGGAAAACCTGATGGTCAATCATTTCAAAGGCATCAAAGGAAGCATTCATAGCGAAGAGCTGCTCTTACCGATCGAAAACAGCAAGATCTATCTGCCTTGTGGCTTAAGTACCAACTTTATTTATGAACATTAACATCATCTATGAAGACAATCATCTTTTAGTCGTTGAAAAACCGGCGGGCATGCCCATTGTTTTGGACAGCTCCCAAGATGAAGATCTTCTGAGTATCCTAAAAGGCTATCTCAAGGAAAAATATAACAAGCCGGGCAATGTCTATCTCGGTCTGATCCATCGTCTGGACCGTCCGGTTGGAGGCATCTGCGTCTTTGCCAAGACATCCAAGGCCGCATCCCGCCTAAGCGATCTTATAAGACGCAACCAGATGGTCAAAAAGTATTAAGCAGTAATCGAATA
>JAFWFB010000156.1 GCA_017512625.1 Erysipelotrichaceae bacterium | reverse complement strand
GTGGAGGTTCCCAAGGTAATAAAGTCGCATTTATCTTTGACCATGTTTTCGATCTCTTGAAGGATCCTTTCCCCGATACCCAGATTCCTGAAGTGAGGAAGGACATAGATCTCATCGATATCGAAGCACTTGTCTCCTGTCTTAGCATAAGAGATCTTCTTTTCCTGCTCGAAGAAATGACCGAAGGCGTAGCCGATGATCTTCCCATTGATGGAAGCCGTTATCAGTGGGGTCTTTAGATCTTCGACGGCATTTTCCCGATAACCGTTGGTGATATCTTCCTTTTCCCAGATCCTGGATAATTCAATCAGCTGATCGATGGTATCTTCATCGAGTTCCTTGCTTTCAAAAATGACATTATCCCTGACCCAGTCCTTGAAATAGATGATATTTTCAACCGTCGGGATCTCCTTATCTTCACTCAGGGAGTAGTGTGTTGAAGCACTGTAAAACTTAAAGCCGCACTTTTCCTGGACCCTTGCTGACTGGGAGTTAAAGGTATAATGACCACACATGATCGCGTCCAGACCGATGTCCATGAAAAGCCATTCGATGACTTTCTTAACTGCTTCAGGCATCAGCTTCCTTCCCCAATAGTCACGGCTTAAGACAAAGCCCAGTTCCCGACACTGCAAGTCTTTAAATTCCGGGAATTTTTCCTCGTCATATTTTTCAACGCCAAGCGAACCGATAACCTTGCTGTTTTCTTTATAAATCAGAGCAAAAGTCTTTTTTCCTTCGATAAAACGGTCAAGGATGGTTGCCGATTCCTGTTTGTTTTGATGGGGAGTCCATCCGGCCATCGGACCGGTCTTTGGGTCCTTAGCATATTCATAGAAATCAGCGAGGTCTTCCATCTTCCACGGTCTAAGGATCAAACGGGAAGTTTCAAGGACGATACCGGTAACATCGATATTGGTATTCATAAGCATCACCTGCCTTTATTAGCCCTATTCTAACACCGGGAATAAAAAAAGGACTGCCAAGCAGTCCTTTTAGAATAGCATTTATTAAATTATTTTTTGGAAAGAGCAGATAACAGCTGGATCAGGTCAGATCCATCGAAGCTGCTTTCCTTGGCATTAGAAGTATTTCCGCCAAGCAGTGACATCAGTGAACCTAAAGAAGAGGTGCTGCTGTTGCTGCTGGATGAGTTTCCACCGCCTAAAAGCGATAACATGGAACCAAGGTTGCCTAAGGATGATGTATTGCTGCTGGAAGAGCTTCCACCAAACATGCCAAGCAGGTCGCTTAGATCGAAATCATCCTTCTTGTTGGAAGAAGTGGTAGTGGCTGCAGTTGTTGAAGCAGAAAGAGTGCTTAACAGAGCCGGAGCCATGCTTGCTAAAGTCTGAGAGACCTTGGCGGAAGAGATGCCGGTCTCTTTGGCTAAAGAAGCGACGATTTTGTCGTTATCCTTACCGAAGATATGAGCCAGGATCTTTAATCCGTCCTGCTCGTCAGCGTCTTTGACCTGCTGGGAAACAGGCTTGTTGCTGGTATGCTGAGTCAGGGCACCGAGCAGTGACTTTGCACCATCGGTAGTTGACGCATTGTTGGTCATGTAGTTCAACAGTAAAGGCAATGCGGAAGAAAGCAGACTGGATGTATCCTTGCTGGAAACACCGGTCTTTTTGGACAGAGTTTCAAGGGTCGATTCAGAACCCATTGTGCTGGCTAGAAGATCTAATAAATTCATATATATTCCTTTCTGTTATTATTCCTCGTACGGGAATAATTCCATCAATTGAATTATATGCTATTTATAGCCGTCCTGGTGTTAACTATCATCATTATATTAATAAAAAAGCCGGTTACCCGGCTTTAATTAGATCAGAAGGCGAAATTTCCGTCCTTAAAGATCTGAATCTCGTTTCCATCCTTATCGGTTCCGACGATGTTCATGTCCTTGGTACCAATCATAAAATCGATATGGATCTGGGATTGGTTGAATTTCGGATCGACTCCGCCCAGGCCTCTTCCAAGGGCCAGGTGACAGGAAGCATTCTCATCGATCAGGGTCGTATAGAATACCAATCCGCTCTGGGAAATCGGGGAATCATATTCAACCAGTGCGCTTTCACCAAGATAGCAGGCGCCCTCATCGGTACTTACCAGTGATTCAAGCATCTCCTTGCCCTCCTTGGCCAGTACTTCAACGACCCTGCCCTTTTCAAAGCGGAAGCCGAAGTTTTCGACTTTCTTGCCACCGAGAACCAACGGTCTGGAAGCGTAGACGACACCTTCAGTCGCATATTTATCCGGAGTGGTACAGATCTCTTCAGTCGGAATATTCGCATTGAAGACGATCCTCTTTTCACCATCCTTAGGTGTATAGGAATAACGGCTGTTTTCGGTAAGGCCGACTACCAGGTCGGTACCATTGCTGGCGGTATAGTGCAGCTTGCGCAGGTTAAGGGCATCCATCTTGCGGCCTCTTTCCTGCTTTTGTGCCCGTTTCTGTTCCCAGACTGCTTCGATATCGTTATCTTCAGTGATGTAACATAATTTGAACAAGGTATCCCAAAGCATCTCCAGGACCTTATCCTTAGGCTCATCAGGGAATACTACTTCCGCCCAGGCCTGGGTCGGAACCATGGCTATCAGCCACTGCTGCTTACGGGAATAAGCTCTGGCGATATTGCGCATGTTATCTACGAAAGCAAAGATCGCGTTGGCCTGAGCTTCCGTAGCGCTTTCCATCAGTTTGGTATTGACACCTTCCAGACGGACGACAGCTGCACCCTGCTTTAGGTAGTATTCATAGCTTTCTCTTTTCCAGTCCGGGATATTCATGACGCTTTCTGCGGACTCATAAGTCGCCTTGGTCTTTAAAAGACCAAGATCGAGATAGTGGACGATAACTTCCGATGCTCCGGCTTTATAGCATTCATCAGCGAAGATTGGTACGAACTCATAGCCATCAGGCATGGCTTCGACCATGACCTTCTGACCAGGCTGGACGTTGATGCCTACATGAGCAAGCAGGTAAGCATATTTTCTGACTAATTTTTCATTCATATCTAGATACCCCTCTATAATAATTCCAAAACTTCTTCTACCTTAGGCATGTCCATGATGTTGGTTGCATAATGGGCATAAACTACAGTACCATTCGTATCTACGATAAACATCGCCGGTAACTGTTGCTCATTTCCTTCATAGTCACCATGGACAAATCCGACTTCCTTGGCGGCCGCACCCTTGACTTTAAGGTCATCGATGCGTCCTCCGGCCAGCTGTTCCATCGTATCAGCCGGCTTTATCTCCAGCTGACTGTAGATGGTCTGCTTCGGGTCACAGATTATTTCAAAAGCCAACTTTTCATCGGTGGTCTTAAGATCGTTTACAACATGCTGCCTATCGCTTTGCATGACGACCAGTACCTGTGAATCCTTATCTTCGAACTTAGAATAGTTCTGATTGATCAGGTGACAATCGTAACGACAGACCGTACATCCGACATAACGTAAGACCCATAAAACGGTCTTGCTTGTCTTCTTGAATTCTTCACTCAGACTGACATTATCTCTTAGGTGAGTGTTGACGACAAATTCCGGAAATTGCATTCCAACTTCAATTTTCATCTTCCTATGCTCCTATAATCATCATTATACCAATCACTATTTAAGATTTAGTCTGCTATCACCTTCAAACTGTAAAGTTTTTCTGAAACAAATTTGATTGTTTTCATTTTGTAAGCGCTTATGCTATTTTCCCGCTTAACTGATATCATTAATTTAGGAGGACTAATATGAAATTTTTCGATAGTATCAAAGATCTGCCACCGCGTCATAAAGACCCGGCAACGCAAAAAGGTAATGTAGACAAACTCTACTACAAGACCAAAGGCATTAGAGAAGAAGAATATGAAAAATACTGTTTCGTCTACACCCCATTTGGCTACGACGAGACTAAAGCCTACGACATCGTCTACCTGCTCCATGGCATGGAAGATGTCTGTGACAACTGCTTCTATAAGGGTGGTTTCAAGGATGTCGGCGGCGAACCGACTTGGAAGAAATACATGATGGACTGCATGATCCAGCAGAAGGAATCCAGACCGTTTATCGTTGCTGCAGTAGAGTGGTATCCTGATGCTGGCAAATTCGAGACTGACCGTACCATCGCTTTCGAAAGCATGAAGAATTTCCCTAACGAACTTACGAAAGATATCATCCCGGCAGTCGAAGCCAAATATCATGGTTATTCCAACTTCAAGACTGATCCGGAGAGCCTGATCGCTACCCGCGACCATCGTGCCGTACTGGGCTGGAGTGCCGGAAGTATGACGACCTGGGAGATCATCCGTCAGAAAGCTGAATATTTCCGCTTCTACAATCCTGAATCAGGTGGAGCTACCTTCAATGGTCAACGCGATGACTTCGCCGGAAATGCTGCCATTCTGGCTGACAGTCTAAGAGAAAAGGGACTCAGCGCCAAGAATCTGGTGATCTTCATGACCACCGGTGATGAAGATATCGCTTATGAAAGCATGAACGGCCTAGCTAAGGAACTTAAGAACCACAAGGATCTCTTCGTCTTCGATGGCGATGATCCTAACTGTGCTTATTTAGTATTGCCTGGAGCCAATCACCATACCTGGTTCCGTCGTGTCTACCAGTACAACGCCCTTTTGACTTTCTTCCCTCCTGAGGAATAAAGATTATCAATAACAAATCCGGAGCGATCCGGATTTTTTATTTCTGATGCATGATGATTGCATCGTTTTTGATCCGGGGGTATATTGAAATTGTTGATAGGAAAAGACAGGATATGCTGATCAAAACTTATAATGCATGTTGTTGTTGCTGTATTGAAAAGACCTGGGTCGATCGTCAGGAGTTGTTTTTGATATAAGCATTTCCCTAACAATTACTACCAAAGATCCAGGTGCAAAGTTATCCTGGATCTTTTTTATTATTAACATAGTATTTGGAAAGGACTAAACCATGACAAACATTAAGAAAAGCATGATCGAACTTATCGGTAACACTCCGCTGTTACAGCTTCAAAATATCGAAAAGCAATTCGCTTTGAAAGCCAATCTTCTGGGAAAGATGGAGTATCTCAATGCTACCGGTTCCATCAAGGACCGCATTACCCGCAAAATGATCGAAGACGCCGAAGAAAAAGGCATCCTCAAGCAGGGTTCAGTCATCATCGAACCGACTTCCGGAAATACCGGTATCGGTCTGGCAGCTGTAGGAACCGCCAAAGGCTACAGAGTGATCATTGTCATGCCGGAAACATTCTCGATCGAACGCCGAAAACTGATCAAGGCCTATGGAGCCGAGATCGTATTAAGCGATGGCAGTAAGGGCATGTCCGGAGCCATTGCCAAGGCCGAGGAACTGGCAAAGGATATCCCTGATTCCTTCATTCCTTCCCAGTTTGATAACCCGGCTAACCTTAAAGCCCACTACGAGATGACCGGACCGGAGATCTGGCAGGATACTGATGGAAAGGTCGATATCCTGGTAGCAGGTGTTGGAACCGGCGGAACCATCAGCGGAACCGGCCGTTATCTCAAAGAGCAGAATCCAAAGATCAGGGTCGTTGCGGTCGAACCGGAAAAATCACCGGTACTTTCCGGTGGCAAGGCCGGCCCGCACATGATCCAGGGTATCGGTGCCGGTTTCATTCCGAAAGTACTTGATACTTCTATATATGATGAGATCATCCAGGTCGCTAACGAAGACGCCATAAACACGGCTGCCCTTTTCGGTAAAAAGGAAGGACTGCTGGTCGGTATCTCCGCCGGAGCAGCCTTATGGGCAGGCATTCAGTTAGCGCAAAAGGAAGAAAATATCGGAAAGAATATCGTGGTTATCCTGCCTGATTCCGGTGACCGTTATCTTTCAACCTCATTGTTTTCGGAGGAATAGTGATGAATAAGAAAGACCTCGCTGAAATAATAAGCAAACAATACGAATCATTTACTGATATCAGCTATACCATAAATACCGCCAAGATCACCGAGGTCCTCGAAGATATCCGGCTGTTGTTTTTTGGTCGCTATTTCAGTGAAGAAAAATATGATCCGGAAAAGATCATCGCAAAGATCGAAAACGATCTGGGAAGGGAAATATCCAGGATATCAGATGATCAAACGATCATCACCAGCTTCCTGGATAGCCTTCCGGAAGTGCAAAGGAAGCTATACACCGATGTCGATGCCATCTATTATGGTGATCCTTCCTGCAAGGACAGGGCAGAGATCATCCTCTCCTTTCCCGGCTTCTGTGCGATCTTCCATTACCGGATAGCTCATGAATTATATCTTCTGGGCTTGCCTGTTCTAGCCCGTATCATAGCTGAACAGGGTAGGGAAAAGACCGCTGTCGATATTCATCCGGGAGCCAGCATCGGTGAATCCTTCTGTATCGATCATGGTATCGGCATCATCATCGGTGAGACAGCTGTCATCGGTAACAATGTGCGCATGTACCATGGCGTCACCTTGGGTGTCAAACATTTCCAGGAAGATGAAAACGGCCATTTGCAAAAGGGTGGCAAACGTCATCCGAATATCGGCAATAATGTCACCATCTATGCTAATGCCACGATCCTGGGCGGTGATACCTACGTCAAAGACGGCTCAACGATCCACGCCGGAGCCTTGATATATTCCAGTACAAAGGGGGATAATAGAAGAAATGAACAATAGACTGAGAAAACTTGTTTACTCCGCCATGTTTGCGGTAATCAACTATGTAGCCTTCACTTTTGGCAAGATCACCATTCCGGTAACAGCCGGTACCTCCACAGCGATCCATATCGCCAATGCGGTAGTGGTGCTTTCCTCCTGGTTTTTAGGACCGGTATATGGAGGACTGTCCGGAGCGATCGGTCTTACGATCGCTGATCTGATCGATCCGCGCTATATCCTTTCTGCCCCTAAGACCTTCATTCTGAAATTCATGATCGGCTTTATCGCCGGAAGTGTTGCGGGAAAGCTGGGCTTGCAACAGAAGGAAGACCGTAAAGAGATCGTAAAGATCACTACCATCGCTGCGATTGCCGGACTGGGTTTCAATGTGGTCTTCGATCCGATCGTTGGCTACTTCTACCGCCAGTACATCCTCGGTATCCCACAAGAAGCAGCCAAGATCATCGCTACCTGGGTAGCCGGTGCCAGCATCATCAACGCTATCGTCTGTGTGATCGTCTCCGTCATCCTGTATCTGGCGTTATACAAATCTTTTCTCAATAAAGTCCCAAAATAAAAATCTGCCCCTTGATTAGTATTGTAAAATTAAAGCAAGAGGGGGTTTGATATATGAGTGTTTTTACAGGAAAAGAAAAACTTAAATTAGGCTTTGGCTTAATGCGTTTACCAAGACTGGAAAACAACGAAATCGACGTGGAACAGGTCAAAGAGATGGTGGATCTCTTTATCGAAGCCGGCGGAACCTATTTCGATACAGCCTTCGTTTATCAGGGCAGTGAAGAAGCTATCCGCAAGGCTCTGGTTGAACGTTATCCACGTGATTCCTATACTTTAGCCAGCAAGTGCATGATTTCACCGGATGGATCGATCGATGAGGCAGCTGCCAAGAAAGAGATCGAGACCAGCCTGGAAAGAACAGGAGCCGGATATTTTGACTACTATCTGATTCATGCTGTTCAAAGATCTAACTATCAACTATATGAAAAATACGGTATCTGGGATTATGTCAAGGAACTGAAGGAAAAGGGTCTGATCAAACATTACGGCTTCTCCTTCCATGCTGATCCTGAACTGCTGCAGGAACTGTTAGAGAAACATCCTGACGCTGAATTCGTCCAGTTGCAGTTAAACTATGCGGACTGGGAGAATCCGGGTGTCGCTTCCAGAAGAAACTGGGAGATCTGTAAGAAATACGGCAAGCCGGTAACCGTCATGGAACCGGTCAAAGGCGGCATCCTGGCTGATCCGATCGACACTGTCAAAGCGATCTTCGACCGTGAGAATAACGGCATGTCCTATGCTTCCTGGGCTTTACGCTTTATCGCCAGCAAGGAAAACCTGCTTGCTGTATTAAGCGGCATGAGTTCCGTTGAGCAGATGAAGGATAACTTAAGCTTCATGAAGGACTTCAAACCATTGACCGAACATGAGGAAGAAGTCATCAAGGAAGCTCAGGCTGCCCTGGACAATGACAAGTCGATCCCATGTACCGGATGTCATTACTGTACCAAGGGATGCCCGATGAGCATTCCGATCCCGGAGATCTTCACCGTTGAAAACCGTAAGAAGGGTAGTCCGGAATTCAGGACCAAGAGAGAATACATGATCGTAACCGCCGGAAGAGGCAAAGCTAGCGATTGTATCCAATGTGGACAATGTGAGGCCGCCTGCCCGCAACATTTACCGATCATCTCCCTGATCGAACAAGCAAGAGCGTTAGAATGACGCTCTTTTTTTAGAAATGTTTATTTGTTGAATTCGTTCTTTTTGCGGAGATAAATGACTGCACCCATCGCAATGATCATTGAGAGCATAACGAACAGATTCATCATCATCATCCAGGAACCGTCTTAGACCATTTCGACTGTACCGTTGCTTCCGGTATTAGGAACAGGGATAACACCATCAGCAGGTGCCTTGACTGTGAAGGAAGCAGATGCGGTCTTTACCAGCAACAAAAAACAGGTCATTAAACCTGTTTTTTAAATAATGGCGTCCTCGAAGTGATTCGAACACTCGACCTACCGCTTAGGAGGCGATCGCTCTATCCAGCTGAGCTACGAGGACAGTCGCATATTTATTATATACCAATCATTTAAATCTGTAAGAAGATACCGACGAACGCAAAGAAGACGATCACCAGGATCGGATGGACGTTGAATTTCTTATAAACAAACAGACCGGCCGCAAAAAGCGCGATATTGACCAGATTGAAAAAGTCCAGGATATTGCCACTGGCTTTAAAGGCATCAATCCTAAGCAAGGCACTGAGGAAGATCGAGATCGTAGCATTGACTACCAGACCAAGGACAAATGGTCTTACGCCATAGAAGGCGTCGTTTATGCTCTTATTCTTCTTAACCGCATCGAAGAAACGGTAAACGATGGTAATGACGATGATGCTTGGAGTGATCAGACTCAAGGTCGCTATGATGCCACCAAGAGGCCCGAAGGCCACGGTACCGACATAAGTCGCCATGTTGACACCCATCGGTCCCGGAGTCGATTCCGAGATGCCTATCATATTGGAAAGTTCATTTAAGGTAAACCAATCGTATTTAACTGCCATCTCCTTTAGGAAAGGAATGGTTGCCAGGCCGCCGCCAATTGAGAAAAGGCCGGTCTTGAAGAATTCAATGATCATGATCAATAACTCACTCATGTTTGATTCCTCCCAAATTCTTGGCTACCAGTCCCAAGATGACTGCTACAACGACCAGAATAACGGCGGAAACGCCAAAGAAATAAGCGCAGATAAAGGATATTCCCGCAAATATGAACTGGATGCTGTCTTTAACACCGTTTTTAAAAAGTTTGCTAATGGAAACAGTCATTAGGATGCAGACAGCGATCTGAATGCCGTTTAAGGCGTGCTTGACTACAGGCAGATCACCAAAGTTACTGATAAAGGAAGAGATGATGATAATGATGATCATGGATGGTGTAACGACACCAAGGGTGGCTACGATACCACCGATGACTCCTGCCATCTTGTTGCCAATAAAGGTACCGACATTTACCGCGATGACTCCCGGGGTGACCTGGGACAGGGCATAATAGTCCATCAGTTCCTCTTCGCTACACCATTTATGTTTTTCGACCACTTCCCTGATCAGAAGCGGGATCATCGCATAACCGCCGCCGAAGGTAAACAGGCCGATCTTAAAGAAAGAAAGATATAAATTTAAGAGCATATATCTATTATAAACATTTATTAACGATTTGGTAAATTTGCTTAATAAGAATAAAGCGATAGGAGGTATAATTTAACATATGACGTTTAAGAGGCAGCTATGAAAAACAAAAAGAACATTGACTTTACCCAGGGCAATCTGTATAAGGCTGTCCTGCTCTTCACTATTCCGATGATGATCGGAAATATCTTCCAACAAGGCTACAACTTTGTTGATTCATATGTCGTAGGCAACTTCTTGGGTAAGAATGCTCTGGCTGCAGCCGGAAGCTGTACTTCCATCCTGCATGCCCTGACTTCATTTTTCTCGGGTATTTCCCTTGCTCTTAATATCGAAATAAGCAAAATGAATGGCGCCGGTGATAACCGCAAGATGAAATCGGCCATTGAGACCGGTATCATCAGTTCCATCGTCTTCGGCTTGTTTGCTACCGCTATGGCTCTGCTTTTCGGCAGTAAGATCCTCCATTTGATCAACGTCAAAGACAGCATTTTCGCCGATGCTCACAAGTATTATTCATTCTACATGCTTGGAACCGTCTTCAACCTCACCTATAACATGGGCGCTTCCGTCCTTAGAGGTGTCGGTGATTCCCGCAATCCGATCATTGCTCTGGTAATATCATCTATCTCCAATATCGTATTGGACCTGGTATTCATCCTTGGACTCAAGACCGGTGTTGAAGGCACCGCTATCGCTACCGCGATCGCTCAGGGTATCTCGGCTATGTATATCCTTTCCAAGATCATCAGATTCCCGGAAGCAGAGATCAATCTGTTAAACATGCACATGGATTTCGATGCCTTGAAGAGATTTCTCAAGCTGGGCTTACCTGTCGGTATCCAGAATACCCTGGTAATGCTTTCCGGTACTTTCGGACAGTCCTATGTCAACCTCAACAGTGAAGGATTCATTGCCGGATACAGTGTTGCCAATAGAATCGAGATGCTGGTAATGACCATCATGAATGCCTTCCAGACTGCCACTGCTACCGTTGTCAGCCAGAACATGGGTGCCAATAAGTATGAGCGTGTCAGGGAGAGCTTGAAAGTAATAATCTTAACCAGTCTGGCCCTGGCCTATACGATTGCAGCGATACTGTTTGTGATTGCTCCTGTGGCTGTATCGATCTTCAACAAGGATCCGGAAGTCGTCAAGTACGGTACGATCTGCATCCGTTATGTCGTCTTCTTCATGCCTTTGATCACCATCTCGCATACCTTCAACCATGCAGTACGAAGCGCAGGCAATACGACCATTCCAATGCTGATGACTGTTGCCAACTACACCATCGTCAAGACTTCATATCTATACTTCGGCTATAAATATATCGGAACCTTCTATGTAGTGCTCCAAAGCATCATCATCTCCTATCTGTTCGCAGATCTGATCTCGGTGCTCTACTTCCGCTTCTCGAAGTTTACCAAAGATGCAAAACTAAGAGTTTAAGACACAACAAAAAGACGGCTAAGGCCGTCTTTTTTTATTACTACTTTATCAAAGCGATACTTTCAATCGATTCCAGGCGAAGCAGTTTCTTCTTGCTTCCCTTAGGACTTTGAATCTGCACCAGCAGCCATTGCTGGTCTGCATCCAATACCTCAATCGAGCCATGCTTCGTATTGCCGTAATTGAAGATATCAACGTCTTCATGATCTTCCTTTAGTTCGATCTTTACTTTATTGCCGATGTAGGATTTGGCTACGGCTTCCGAAAGAGCCCTTTGCCTTTCGTGGAAGGTACTGCCCTTCATCGATGTCAGTGCCCTTTCGAGCTCAGCGACCCTTGACTTGAGGGAAGAGAGCTGAAGATAGGCCATC
>JAFWFB010000003.1 GCA_017512625.1 Erysipelotrichaceae bacterium | reverse complement strand
CTGTTTGGCCTTTTCTAAAAGCAACGAAGCCAATTCATCCCAGCCTTCAAGGAAATCTCCTTCCTGATAGGCTCCTTCAGATTCGATCCCCTCGCCTTCGAGGTCTACATAATAGATCACATGCCAGAACATCTGGAGTATCTCATCTTTATCATTGCACTTTCCAGATCGTCAGCAACAAAAGTATAATATTTCAGATAATCATATTGCTGGCATTCCCTAAAAGACAGTTTTTCAGCTACTTCCTGTATTACGTTCATCTTGTCTCCTTAATTCCAGATGGTGGAGTATACGGGACTCGAACCCGTGACCTTCTCATTGCGAACGAGACGCTCTCCCAGGTGAGCTAATACCCCGTTACATTCATTATAATAATAAACGATATGTATAAAAATACCCGCCTGTAATTTCAGGCAGGTATTAATTAAGTTATTGTTACTCAGCGCTACCGGAATCAGTTCCATAAAGCGGATAGGTGTTGATATTGTTTTTTCTCGATTTGATGATAAAGACGATCAATACAAAGAGATAGATAAAATCAATGAGTAGCGAAAGGATCGGTCCAACGACCAGGTATTCACACCAGGCCGTAACTTCTTCCGCTAAAGTGAAATCATAAAAGCCGTGTACGATGATAGGTATCAAAAGGGCCAATACTTTATAAAATGGCTTGTTTTTGGTGATGGCCTTGCCGAAGTAGTAACCGATGATCAGACCGTGAGTCATATGCATGGCTGTAAAGCCGCGGACTATCATCTGACCGGCGCTGGATTCAAATAAATATACTACTGATTCGATCAGGTGGAAGCCGATACCTACGATTGCGGTAAAGACCATCAGATCGATCCAGCTGACCTTAAGGTTATGTTTTATGATATAGCCTTTGGTAGTAAGATACTTTACCAGCTCTTCCGAAACAGCAGCCAGAACAAAAGCATGGAAGGCCTTATCCAGGATCGGATGAGTCTTACCGAGTCCGGTCATTGCCCATAAGACATTTGCAACGAAGGAAAACAGCACGACGCCAAGACAGCTGAGAACTCCTTTGATCAGAAGGTCCCGGCAGGCATTTTTATAATCTTTATCCCGCTTAAAGGTCGTGTACCAGAAGAAGAAAACAAGGGCCGGTACATAACAAAGTAGCAAGGGTACTATCATTACCATAGAAAAGACTCCTTATGTTTTACAGATAAATTTTACAATCGTTTAAGATACAAAAAAAAGTTCCACAGGAACCTTATTTGAATAATTGGTGGAGCATAGGAGGATCGAACTCCTGACCTCCTGCGTGCAAAGCAGGCGCTCTCCCAGCTGAGCTAATGCCCCAAGATGGTGGGCCTGAATGGACTTGAACCAACGACCTCACCCTTATCAGGGGTGCGCTCTAACCACCTGAGCTACAGGCCCATCTCACTTGTGCTTTATTATATTATCAACTTGCATAATTAATGTCAATTAATAACTGGGAAAAAACTAGGATTTCTTCTTGAAGGTCGACCAGATGCCAACTTCGGTACCATTGAGGATTTTCTTGAAGTTAGGAATGTGTTTATAGAGGATGCAGACAGTGGCGATCAAAAAGATCAGGGCAGTAATATTGAGGCTGAAATAGAAATAGAAGGAAGGAATGAAAATCGCTGAGAAGGTAGTGGCAATAGCGATGTAATTGGTGATCAGGGTAATTACCAGGGTAGCGACCATGATGAACAAACCAAGCTTCCAGTTAAGCATCAGGTTGACACCGATCAGGGTAGCAAAACCTTTTCCGCCTTTAAAGCGCATCTGGATCGGGTACATGTGACCTAGGATAGCGGAAACACCGGTAACGACACCGATATATGGCAAATCGAAAAGACGGGTCGTAATGAAGATCGCGATGATCCCTTTTAAAATGTCGTGGGCACCAACCATTACACCGGAGAGCCAGCCGAAGTTGATGACGGTATTGGAAGCTCCCGGATTTCCCGTGCCGATATCATGAATATCCTGTCCTTTTGATTTGGCGATCATGCTTGCCAGGTTTAACGTACCAAAAGCATAACCGATGATTATTGAAATTATGTATTCCATATTGCTACCTCATCTTTAGTTTATCACAATCAAATATAATATAAAGATAATGCTAAATCGGCTATAATATAAGTATGCTTGAGAATATAGGCAAGAGGATCAACAAGGACTATGTCTATCTCCTTACGGCGGCGATCCTGATGCTGTTCCCGGTAATTGAATTAGATTACTTGTTTGCTGATGTATTGGCAATCAGAATATCAACCATCGTTAAGTTTATCGTTTTGCCGGCCTTGATCCTTATTGTTTTTTTATTGTATGAGAAAAACAAGAAGAAGGTTTTTATTTTTACGCTGATCTATGGAGTGATCCTGGGTCTTTATTATTTGGCTCATTGCAAGAATGCAGCCAAGATCTTTGAGACCATCTTCTTCCCTTGGAATTTCTATTTCAGTGACTATCAGGAACTGGTCTATCTGCTGACACTGGTAATTCCTTTATTCTATATCTATGTAGCCTACGCCATCGACATCAAGGAAAAGACCATTGCGATGATCACGATGGTAACCTCAGTGTTGATCAGTTTCCCGATATTGATCGGTGACCTGTTCTGCTTCGGATACTCGACCTATTACCAATACACCAGAGGAAACATCTTTACCTGGTTTAAAAACGACTTCAATAATTACACCCGACTGCCTAAGTATTATTCATCCAAGTTCTTCTTCAAGGAAGGCAATACCATTGGCATCGTTTTATTTATAATCCTGCCTCTTCTTTACTACTTCTTCTACAAGGAAGAAAAGAAGAAGCCGAAGATCATGCTCGGTGTTTTGATCTTCGTTCAGACGATCTCGATGTTCATCTTAGGAACCAGGATCTCATCCTATGGTGCGATCTTAGTACCGGCTGTACTATTTGCCGGATACATTGCATTAATGCTTATCAAGAAATATCAGTTTGATAAGATCTTCCTTTGCTTTACATCTGTCTTAGCCATCATCTCCATGCTCATTCTGCCTTACTCCCCGGCCTATCAGACCCAGAATATCGGTAAGGATGACATCAGTTTCATCGGTTCGGAAGTTGACCTGCAACACGCCAACCACGAGATGCTTTTAAGGGAGATATCGGAAAAAGACCTTAAACCGGGTACCCCGGAATATCTCAATTTCTATATCTATTACTTTGAAAACAACGCTTTTTTGATCGGACTTACTCCGCCGATCTATTATACTTCTTGGTATGACTACCGTCAGGACCCTAAGTTCTGGGTAGATTTCATCTTCGAGTATGAATTCTATGAAAGAGTCAATGCCCGTCAGCTGGAAAGGATCTTCATGGATTATAAATGGGATCAGACCGATACCCTGACTAAGGTCTTAGGCATGGGTTATTCCACCTTCATGAACGGATCGATCCTTTGGGAAAAGGACTTCGGTCAGCAGTTCTATACCTTCGGTTATTTAGGCTTTGCCCTGATCATGGTGCCTTATCTAGCAGCCCTTGGCTATTGCATTCTTAAGGTCGTACTGGATAAAAGAAGGTGGACCTTTAAGAATTACTGCTTCCTGCTTGGCATCGGTTTTGGTTATGTTGCGGGATACGTAAGCGGCCATACCTTCGACCAGTTTAATACCTCCCTGCTTTTAGCGATACTTATCGGATATATGATCAAGGAATTTAGGAGCGAACAATATGAAAAATGAGATCAGTGTAATTGTCCCGGTCTATAACGGCGAAAAAGATATCAGAAAGACACTCTTATCCCTGATCGATCAGACCTTGCCGGTAGATATCATCGTGGTCAACGATGGATCGAAAGACAATACCGAAAAGGTCGTCAAAAAGCTTATCGAAGAGCATCCGGAAATAAATATCCATTATTTCTATAAAGAGAATGGCGGTATCAGTGATGCCCGTAACTTCGGTATCTCCAAAGTGGAAACACCTTATTTCGGCTTTCTGGACAGCGATGATAACTGTATAAGCAATGCTTTTGAACTGCTTTACAACGCTTTAAAGAAAGAAGAGGCGAAGATCGCTTTCGGTGGTTTTACCTGGGTCTATGAAGACGGTTCGACCAGGATAAGCATGGATACCGGTTATAGGGATAAGAAAGAACTGATCACCAAAATGTATAACACCCTTTG
This sequence comes from Erysipelotrichaceae bacterium, assembly GCA_017512625.1. Next base: position 14,692 of record JAFWFB010000003.1, on the reverse strand, counting down.
GAACAAGCTATATGATACGAAGTGGTTTAAAAGTACCGGTATCGTGTTCCCTAAGGGATTAAGATATGAAGACACTTCCTGTCTGACCAAGCTGGCCTTATTCATGGACAAGGTCGCCTATGTGGAAGTACCTTTGGTCAACTACATCCAGCACCCGGGTTCCATTACCCACACCTACAATCACAATATCAGCGACATGATCCAGGTCTTTGAAGGCATCAGACAATTCTACCGTGAACATGACGCTTATGACGAATACCGGGAAGAGATCGAATACGTCGTTATCCGTTTCTTCCTCGGATCCAATTTCCTCAGAGCTTCCAGGATCGCAGACAAGACGCTTAAAAAGCAGGTCCTGGATGAAGCCTGGAATTACTTAAACGATAACTATCCTGATTATAGAAAGAACAAATACCTGAAGCAGGGAGGACTCAAGAACCTCTATTTCAAACACTGCGGTAAATTCGTATACTATAATTGTGGATGGTTATTAAGAAAGATAATCAAATAAGGAGAATTATTTATGAAGGGAATTATTTTAGCGGGAGGAAGTGGAACCAGATTATATCCATTGACCACCGTCGTATCGAAGCAGTTACTGCCTATCTATGACAAGCCGATGATCTATTATCCGTTAAGCACCCTGATGCTTGCGGGAATCAACGATATCCTGGTCATCAGTACCCCTACTGACCTGCCTAGATTCGAAACATTACTGGGTGATGGTTCCAAGTTTGGCATCAAATTATCCTACAAGGTTCAGCCAAGCCCTGACGGACTGGCACAGGCCTTCATCCTGGGTGAAGAATTCATTGGTGATGATGACGTCTGCCTGGTATTGGGAGATAACCTGTTTCATGGAAACAATTTCTCCGATATCTTAAAACAGGCCAGAGAAAACAAGGGAAGAGCAACCATTTTCGGTCAGTATGTCCGTGATCCGGAAAGATACGGTGTCGCTGAATTCGATGAGAATGGCAAGGTCCTGTCTCTGGAAGAAAAACCAAAGAATCCGAAGAGCAACTATGCGGTAGTCGGATTGTATTTCTATGATAATAGAGTCGTTGAATTCGCCAAGAGCCTTAAGCCAAGCGCTAGAGGAGAGTTGGAGATCACCGACCTGAACAAGATCTACCTCGAAAGAGGCGAACTGGATTGCATCGTCTTTGGACGTGGATTCGCCTACATGGATACCGGAAGCATCGAATCTTTGGCAGCTGCCGCAAACTATGTCAAGGCTGTCGACGAGATCCAGGGTATCAAGATCTCCGTTCCGGAAGAGATCGCTTATTACAACCACTGGATCAGCAAGGAGACCCTTCTGGTATCAGCCAACAAATACAAAAACAGCGCTTATGGCAAGCACCTTTTAAAGGTCGCTGAAAGTGCTATCTATACAACTTACAACAAATAATAGGAGTCATTATGAAAATACTTATTACCGGTGGTGCCGGATTTATCGGCAGTAATTTTATCTTTTATATGCTGGAAAAATATCCAGACTACGATCTAGTATGTCTGGATAAACTGACCTACGCAGGAAACCTGAAGACCCTAGAACAAGTCATGGATCACCCGCACTTCAAGTTTGTTAAAGGCGATATCTGTGACCGTGCTTTGGTCAATAAGCTGTTTGCAGAAGAGAAATTCGACATCGTCGTCAATTTCGCTGCTGAAAGCCATGTTGACCGTTCCCTGGAAGGTGCTGAAGTATTCCTGACGACCAACATCATCGGTACTTCCGTATTGCTTGATGCTGCCAAGGACAATGGCGTAAAACGTTTCCACCAGGTATCGACCGATGAAGTATATGGCGACCTGCCGTTAGATCGTCCTGATCTGCTTTTCCGTGAAGATACCCCGATCAAGACATCCAGTCCGTACAGCGCATCCAAGGCTGCAGCTGACCTGCTTGTTCAGGCCTATCACCGTACCCATAACCTGAATGTCACAATCAGCAGATGTTCCAACAACTATGGTCCTTATCAGTTCCCTGAGAAACTGATCCCATTGATGATCAACAATATCGAACATGACAAGCCTTTACCGGTCTATGGCAAGGGGCTCAATGTCCGTGACTGGCTGCATGTCTATGACCACTGCAGCGCCATCGATCTGATCATCCATAACGGACGTGATGGTGAAGTATATAACGTTGGCGGTCATAACGAAAGAGCCAATATCGAGATCGTCAAACTGCTGCTCAAGGAACTGGGCAAACCTGAATCCCTGATCACCTATGTCACTGACCGTAAGGGACATGACTTAAGATATGCCATGGATCCTACCAAGATCACCAATGAACTTGGCTGGAAACCGGTCTATAACTTCGATACCGGAATCAAGGAGACCATCAAGTGGTACCTCGATAACAAAGACTGGGTCGAGAATGTCACCAGCGGTGACTATATGAAATATTACGAGCAGATGTACGGAAACCGCTAATATGGGCATTAAAGTCAGTATCGTCGTTCCGGTTTACAATGTTGAGAAATATCTGGACAAGTGTCTTTATTCATTGGCCAATCAGACTCTCGATGACTATGAAGTCATCGTAGTCAATGATGGCAGTCCGGATAACAGTCAACAGATCATCGACCGTTATGTAAAAGAATACCCTGAGATCATCAGAAGTTTTATCAAGGAAAACGGCGGGCTTTCGTCTGCCCGCAATTTCGGAATGAGCAAAGCCAGAGGTGAATATCTCGGTTTCAGCGACAGCGATGATTATGTTGAACTGGATTACTTCAAGGGAATGTATGATCTGGCAAAAGCCAATGACTACGATCTGGTCGTTTCCGATCTTGAATACTATTGGGAAAGCGGTGAACGGGAGCCTTTCGTTCAGAAGGGCCTTCGTGAAGGAGTAAGTGATGACATAAAAAAAGCGATGATGTTATCACCGCTTAATGCGAATAACAAACTCTTTAACCGTGAATTCTTCAATTCTTTGAATCTTGAATTCCCGATTGGCATGTGGCACGAAGATATTCCGGTCATCATGCAGGTGATCGCCAAAGCTAAAAGCATCGGCTATTACCCGCATCCGGGAATGCACTATACCCAAAGAAGCGACTCATCATCCATCATGGGTTCGAAGTACAACGTTAAAATGTACGATCTTTTTACCGTCATGAAGGGTGTCGTCAACAGTTTTAAAGAACTTGGTATCTACGATACCTACAAGGATGAGCTGGAATACCTTTTCATCGAGCACTTCCTGCTTTATGGTGCCTTCCGTTTCATGCGTACCGATCATTACAAGGAACTGATGGCTGAATCGTTTAAGACCGTTAGGGAATACTTCCCTGACTATCTGAATAACAAGTATTTCCAAATGCTTCCTAAAAAGTATCAGCTTTTTATCAAAACCAATAAGATGTCCACACTATCCCTGTGGAAGTTTTATCTTGAACACCGAGGTAACTGATGAGCAATTTACTGACAATCAATGTAGCGATCTATAACGTCGAAGAGTATCTTCCAAGGTGCCTGGATTCCCTGGTGAACCAGACCGTAAACAATTACATCGTCTATGCGATCGATGATGGATCCACGGATTCCTGTGGCAAGATCGTCGATGAGTATGCATCAAGATATCCGACCAAGATCGTCCCGATGCACAAGGTCAATGGCGGTCTTAGCGATGTCCGCAACTATGGCATCGACAAGACCTATTCCGATTACATTGCCTTTGTTGATGGTGATGATTATGTTGAACCGGACTTCGTCGAAAAGATCATGAAACAGATCGATGAACACCAGCCGGACATCCTGCTTTTCGACTTCTATCAGTACCATCTGGAAGAAGATCTAAGGGAAGTAACTACCATGGATGTTGTTTCAGACAAGGATATCAATATCCATTCGTATAAGAGACTGCTTGCGAAATGCAACAACGCTACCTGGAACAAGGTCTATAGGACTTCACTGTTTAAGGACAATAACATCAAATTCCCTGATGGCTACCGTCACCAGGACTTGGGAACGACACCTAAACTATTGGCCAATGCCGGAAAGATCCGCTATCTGAACCAGCCTTTATATGACTATATCGTCGATCGGCCAAACAACATCACCACAACGATCGATCGAAAGATCTACCATATCCTGGACATGGCAGAAGAGGTGGTCAAATACTACAGGGACAATGGTCTCTTTGATGAATTCAAGGAAGAGCTCTATTATCTTTGCTCCATCAATATCGCCTCATCACTTAGAAAGGCGATCAGGTTGAAGGATGGCTATTTCGCTGAGAAGTTCATCGATGATGTCTTTGATTTCCTGGAAGCAAACTTCAAGGGTACCAGAGACCGTTACCATATCCGCAAGGATACAGGTTCGATCATCTATACCAAACGCAATCTCTGTAAATTCTATTACCGCTATAAAAACAGATAGGAGTTCATATGAGCAAGATCACCGTTATCGTACCAACCTACAATGTTGAAGCTTATATCGAAAAATGCCTGATCTCCTTAGTGAATCAGGATTTTGATGATTATAACATCTATGTTGTCAATGATGGTTCACCAGCCAATGAGAAACCGATTATCCTGCGCTATGTCGATAAATACCCGGATAAGGTCATTTTCATCGACAAGGAAAACGGCGGTTATGGCAGTGTCCTGGAACTGGCGATCGCTAAGACGGACAGTGAATATATCCTGATCTGTGATCCGGATGATTATCTGGATGAAAGCTGTCTTTCTACCTTATACAAGAAGATGACGGAAAACGATCTCGATCTGGTCGTTGGTGCCAAGTATCTGGTCTACAGCGATAATGATGAAGTAGTCTACGATAAGTCCTTTAATGCGGACTTTGGCACGCTCGACCCAAACAAGGTCTATGAAAAGGGAAGCAGGGAATTTGAAAGCCTCTATTTCCTGGAACCAAGCCCGCATGCGAAGCTGTATAAAAGAGAGATCGTCAAGGATATCGTCTTCCCGCACAAGATCTCCTATACCGATAACCTGTTATATTTCTATACTCTTAGCCGGGTCAAACGGGTCATGTATTGTGAAAAGGCCCTGGCCTATTATCTGATCAACAGGGTCGGAAATACCCGTACCGATGTCAATCCGAACAAGATCGATGCTTTCGTAAAGGTCTTCAAGTCCGTACTGGATCAGACACCGGAAGCTGATGATATCTTCTATTACCGGGTCTTTGAATCAGCCTTTACGATCTTTTACATGATCGAACAGGTCAAGGGTGAAAATGATGTCAAGGCTGACAAATATGCCCTTACCTATGAACTGTTTGAAAAACTGTTACCTTATGGTGATAGGATCATCAAAAAGTATCAGGAATATACGACTGATAACAACGTAGTAAGAAACCAGAAGATCGCTGTATTGAAAGCAGAAAGTTCGCGTTCTGCTTATCAGCAGCTGGTTGACCGCAAGCTAAGCGGTGGCAGTTTCAAGCATCGCTTAAGACTGTTTCTTACCCGCAATGCGCTGATCAATAAACTATATGAGCGCTACTATGAAAAAGCGAAATATAAAACCAGAGACCCCAGGGATCTGATCCTGAATCCGGATGTTGAACTGAAACAGATCGATCCGGAAGGTGTCAATTTCTTCGGTTATTTCGACAAGCCGGCGATCCGCAATGGTCATGTAATCTATCACAAGATGGATCATGACGGCTTTGATCTGAGCAGACCGGTCGATATCTGCCTGGATGGCGTAAAGATCAGCGAAAGCAATACCTATAATCTGCAACAGGGAGCCATGTTGTCCTGGCTTGATGATGAGCATATCATCCACAACTTCTTTGATGGCGGTTATAAAGCCAAGATCATCGATATCAATAGCAAACAGGAAAGGATCATCGACTTCCCGATCTATTCGTTAAGCAGTGATGGCAGCTTTGCTCTTTCCCTGGATTTCAGAAGACTGGCGAAACTAAGACCGGACTATGGCTATTTCAACATTCCTTATCAGGATATCGATAAGGTCTCCGATAAAGAGGGCATCTACTATGTCGATCTTGTAAACAATACCCATAAACTGATACTGTCTTTGGAAGAAGTTGCTGAATTTGAAAAGAAACCTTCCATGAAGGATGCCTATCACAAGGTAAATCACATAACCGTTTCCCCAGACAACGATAAGGCCATCTTCTTACATCGCTGGTATGATCAGGCAAATGTGAAACATACCAGATTGCTTGTCATGGATATCAGGACCAGAGCCTTGAAGGTACTGGCTGATAATGAGATGGTGTCTCATATTGCCTGGGTAAATAATGATCTGCTTTTCGGTTATCTGAAAGGCAATGATGGCAAGGATGCTTATTACTATATCGATATGGATGGCAATCAGAAACGCTTTGATCATCGTCTGCTGATCGATGACGGTCATCCGACTGTCTATAATGAAAGATATATCGTTACTGACAGCTATCCGGATAGCAACTGTCGAAGCAAACTGATGCTTATCGATACGGAAAACAAGGATGTCACGGTATTAGGCGAATTCTTCAGTCCTTATGAATACCGCAATGAAAGACGCTGTGATCTGCATCCGCGTTTTGACCATCAAAAAAAGTCTCTTACCTTTGATTCTGTCTACACAGGTAAAAGACATATTTATTCCCTTGATTTAAGCAAGCTGATCAAAGATCAACGTGACTGATATCAGTCAGAAGATCCTTATCCAGGATCTTGGAAGCAACATCCTTAAAGGTTAGGATGTCACCACTGGTATAAAACCAGTATAGGGCTTCCGTATTATCCGGAAGCAAGCCGTTGGCCTTAAGGCCTTCATATGTACTATAAGCTGCCTGCTTGGAGGAAGAGACGATCTTGACCTCAGGCAGGCATTTTTTGATGACAGCGGTCAGTAAAGGATAGTGGGTGCAGCCCAGGATCAGGGTATCGATACCCGCTTCTTTTAAAGGTTTAAGACAATCATTTACATATTCATATACTTCCTGATCATCCGCATCAAAGCGTCCTGCTTCCGCATACCCGGTCAGTTTTTCACAGCCGGCCGCATATACTTCAACATCCTTGTCGATCTCTTTGATGATCGACTGATATCTGCCGGTCTTGACGGTTGCGGGGGTGGCAATGACACCGATCTTTTTATTTTCACTGACTTTTACCGCATGCATGCATGTCGGTTCGATCAGATGGAAGATCGGCAGTCCCAGTGAAGAGAGATAGTCGGTGGCATTGGAATCGACGGTGTTGCAGGCAACAGCGATGGCCTTAACATTGAAACGACATAAAAAATCAACATCGTCATGAGCATAGCCGATGATGGTTTCTCTGTTTTTGCTTCCATATGGTACCCGGGCGGTATCACCCAGGTAAATGATGCTTTGTTCAGGCAGTAATTCTCTCAGTTCCTTAAAGACAGTCAATCCACCGATCCCTGAATCAAAGATGCCTATCGGTCTGTTATCCATAAGATTATTATAAAGAATTTACCAGCAGTTTGAAATGCTCTCCCCGTTCTTCGAAGTCTTTATACTGGTCAAAGGAAGAAGTCGTAGGTGAAAGCAGTACGACATCACCCGGTAAGGAGATGTAATAAGCCAGTTTTACAGCCTGTTTAAGATCGTCAACGATCAAAGCCTTATCGCCAACCAGATCCCTGGCGATCCTTGGACCGCTGGCGCCATAGCCGATCACATTCTTGACACAGCCAAGATAGTCCTTGATTGGTTCAACCGATAATCCTTTTTCATAACCGCCTACCAGAAGGATGACCCCCTTATCGAAGGCCTTTAAAGCCGTGATGGTAGCATCGGTATTGGTACCCTTGGAATCGTTGTAATATTTGACGCCCTTAAATTCCCTGACGAATTCGATGCGATGTTCGACGCCTTTGAAGTCAGAGATAACTTCCGTGATGATCTCATTGGAGATATTTAATTTCTTGGCGAATGTTACCGCAATGATGATGTTTTGCAGGTTGTGTCTTCCTACGACCTTGACACAGCTTAGGTCCAGGACCTTTTCTCCCTTAACATATAGATAGCCGTCCTTGAGGTAGTTATCAGCATCCTGGTTTTCAATGGAGATGGTCTCCAGGTTGCACACAGGTTTGTTTTTAGCAAGATAGGATGCAAGCAGACTGTCGTCCTTGTTGATGATGAAGGTATCGCTTTTATCCATGTTCTTATAGATACGGGTCTTAGCCAGATAGTAGTTATCCAGCGAGCCATGGAATTCGATATGATCAGGACTGAGATTGATGATGGTTGCTAACTGAGGCTTGAACTTGTCGATGTGGACAAGCTGGGCACTGGACATTTCCAGAGCAATATAATATCCTTCGTTTTCAAATAAATTGTTGTCTAAAACAAGCTCACATAAAGGAGTACCGATATTGCCACCGACCAGAGCTTTATCACCAAAGGCTTTCTTAAGCAGTTCATAGACTAGGGTAGTCGTAGTCGTCTTGCCATTGGAACCGGTGATGGCTACATAATTCTGCTTCCTGGAAACCAGATAAGCCAGTTCGATCTCGGTGATCATCGGGATCTTCCTTGCTTCGATCTCCAATACCAAAGCATTGTTTAAAGGAACGCCCGGATTCTTGATGACCAGATCGAAACCCTCTTCGAGGATCGAAGGTTCCTGCTTGACGATCTTGACATCGTTTTGTTTAAATTCATTCAATATATCTTCATCGGTGATCTCCTTGATCTCACTCAGAGTCACCTTTGCATTCAAGTGATTCAATACACGGATTGCAGTAAGACCGCTTTTGGCCAAACCCAATACCAGAACTTTTTTGTTTTCCAGATTCATAATTCTATCCTCTTAACTATTATACATAAACAAAGAAAAAAAGACTCCCTCGGGGGAGTCTTTTGGTTCAGTGCTTATTTATAGAATTCGATGATCTGGTCACAGATGTAACGGACCTGTTCCGGCTTTAATTGATAATACATCGGCAGTCTTAACAGTCTTTCGCTTTCCTTGGTGGTGTAGACATCTTCACCGACAAAGCGTCCGTATTTTCTTCCGGCGATCGCACTATGTAACGGAATGTAGTGGAAGGCGGAATCAACACCTTTTTCACGCAGGAATTTCTGAAGTCTTACGCGTTCTTCGATATCTTTTACCTTGATATAGAACATGTGAGCATTGTGATCACAGCCCTCAGGGATCGTTGGTAATTCGATCTTGCCTTCAAGCACGCTTAGATATTCCTTATAGAGATCGAAACTGCGGACACGGTCGGCTTTCATTTCGTCCATGATCAGCAGCTGCGGGTAGAGATAGGCGGCACAAAGTTCGCTAGGTGAGAAAGATGTACCCATATCGACCCAGGTATATTTATCGACCTGACCGTTGATGAAACGGATACGGTCAGTACCACATTCTCTGACGATGTGGGCTCTTTCGATCAGATCCTCACGGTTGATCAGTACGGCACCGCCTTCGCCCATGGCGTAGTTTTTAGTCTCGTGGAAGGAGAAACAGCCGATATCGCCGAAGGTTCCAAGGTATTTTCCGTGATAACGGGCATTGACGACCTGGGCAGCATCCTCGATGACATAGAGATTATGTTTTCTGGCGATCTCCATGACTCTCTCCATGTTGCAACCGACACCCGCATAGTGAACGACAGTGATCGCTTTGGTCCTTCCGGTGATCGCTGCCTCGATCTTTTCCTCATCGATATTCATGGTATCCGGACGGATATCAACAAAGACCGGTACAGCACCAAGATCTACTACCGATGCAGCAGTAGTCGAGAAGGTAAATGATGGCATGATGACCTCATCGCCATAACCGATGCCTAAAAGCATTGCGGCTAAAACCAGGGCGCTTGAACCATTGGTGGTAAGCAGTACTTCCTTGGCGTTCAGCTTTTCTTTCAGTATTTCCTGATCGAGTTTGGTGAATTCACCATTGTTTCCAATCTTGCCATTTTCCAGAGCTTTTCTGAGATAAGACAGTTCTTCTTCGATGCCAACAGAAGGCATTTCATTAAATTTGATCATAGGTCTAACCTCCAATAGAATAATAGCACATTTAATATACCCTGGCATTTCCCTATATTTGTAAAAAAGGGTAAAATATAGAGGTAACACAATCGGGAGGAATTGTTTATGAAAATCGCTATTGCTGGAACAGGTTATGTAGGATTATCGCTGGCTGTCTTGCTGGCGCAGAATAACGAAGTCAAGGCTGTCGATATCGTTCAGGAAAAAGTGGACATGATCAACAGGAAGCAGTCTCCGATCCAGGACAAGGAGATTGAGGAATATCTGCTTACCAAGGATCTGAATCTGGAAGCTACCCTGGATGCTGAAAAAGCCTATGGTGAAGCTGAGTATGTCGTTATCTGTACCCCTACCAACTATGACACCGAGAAGAATTTCTTCGATACTTCCGCTGTTGAATCGGTCATCAAGATCGTTAACCGGGTAAATCCTAATGCTATCATGGTCATCAAGTCGACGATTCCGGTCGGTTATACCAAGGATGTCCGTGAAAGATTCAATAATAAAAACATCATTTTCTCGCCTGAATTCTTAAGAGAATCAAGAGCTTTATATGACAATCTCTATCCAAGCAGGATCATTGTCGGCACAGAGATCGACAATGAATATCTGGTAGAAAAGGCATCGGTATTTGGAAAACTCCTGCAGGAAGGCGCCATCAAGAAGGATGTAGAGATGCTGGTAATGGATTCGACGGAAGCCGAAGCCGTTAAGCTGTTCTCCAACACTTTCCTGGCTCTTAGAGTCTCCTTCTTCAATGAACTGGATACCTACGCTGAGACCAAGGGACTGGACACCATGAGGATCATCAAGGGTGTCTGCCTCGATCCGCGTATCGGTGACTATTACAACAACCCATCCTTCGGTTATGGCGGATACTGCCTGCCTAAGGATACCAAGCAGTTGCTGGCCAACTATCAGGATGTTCCACAGAACCTGATCAAGGCCATCGTCGACTCCAACAGTACCCGTAAGGATTACATCGCTTCGATGGTACTTAAGAAAGCCGGCTACTATTCAGAAAATGCAACCTATGACGAGGAAATGGAAAAGGAAGTCACCATCGGTGTTTACCGTCTGACCATGAAGGCCAACAGTGACAACTTCCGCTCCAGTGCCATTCAGGGCGTCATGAAGAGGATCAAGGCCAAGGGCGCCAAGATCATCATCTATGAACCAACCTTGAAGGATGGCTCGACCTTCTTCGGTTCCGTAGTCGTCAACGATATCGCCAAGTTCAAGAGCATGAGTGATTCCATCATCGCTAACCGTTATGACAATATCCTTGATGATGTCATTGACAAGGTCTATACAAGAGACCTCTTCCGCAGAGATTAAGAAATAATATGAAAATTGATTTAAGCAATAAAACGGTCCTGGTAACCGGGGCCGCCGGTTTCATCGGCTCTAATCTGGTAAATAAGCTGGCGAAGACTTATCCGGATATGAAGATCGTTGGTGCTGATAACCTCAATGATTATTACGATGTCAACCTGAAATATTATCGTCTGGATCAGTTAAGCAAGTATCCGCATTTTAGTTTCGTAAAGGGGAATATCGCGGATAAGCAGCTGATTAATAGCCTGTTTGAGGAAAACGAATTTGATATCGTCGTCAACCTGGCAGCCCAGGCCGGTGTCCGCTACAGCATCATCAATCCTGATGCCTATATCGAAGCCAACCTGATCGGTTTCTACAACATCCTGGAAGCCTGTCGCCATTCCTATGATGATGGCAAGAAGGGTGTAGAACATCTGGTCTATGCTTCATCATCATCGGTCTACGGCACCAATAAGAAGGTCCCATACAGCACCGATGATAAGGTTGATAACCCGGTCAGCCTTTACGCTGCTACCAAGAAATCTGATGAACTGATGGCTCATGCCTATAGCAAGCTGTACAATATCCCATCCACCGGTCTGCGTTTCTTTACCGTCTATGGTCCGGCTGGACGTCCGGATATGGCTTACTTCGGCTTTACCAACAAGCTATTAAAGGGCGAGACCATTCAGATCTTCAATTATGGCAACTGTCTAAGAGACTTTACTTATGTCGATGATATCGTTGAAGGTGTCCGTCTGGTAATGGAAAAGGCACCGGACCGGGTACAGGGTGAAGATGGTCTGCCACTGGCGCCATATGCGGTATACAACATCGGTAACAATCATCCGGAAAACCTGCTCGATTTCGTCGATATCCTGCAACAGGAGCTGATCGCTGCGAAGGTACTGCCTGAAGATTATGACTTTGAAGCACATAAGCAACTGGTACCGATGCAACCGGGAGATGTACCGGTAACTTACGCTGATACCAGCGCCCTGGAAAGAGACTTCGGTTTCAAGCCATCGACTCCGCTTAGGGAAGGCCTGCGCAACTTTGCCCGCTGGTATAAGGAATTCTACCTGAAAGATAAATAAGATGAGATTCAGTATAATTGTTCCGGTTTACAACGTAGAAAAATACATCGTCAAATGTCTGGAGTCGATAATGAAGCAGACTTTTGGTGATTTCGAATGTCTGATCATCGATGATGGAAGCAAGGATGGTAGCATCGATATCGCTGCTAAGATGATCGCTGATGATCCGCGCTTTGTGATCCATCATAAGGAAAACGGCGGGCTTAGTGATGCCCGCAACTTCGGCATGGACCTAGCCCAGGGTGATTACCTGTTTTTTGTGGACAGCGATGATTTCATCTCGCTTGATGCTCTAAAGAAGCTGAATGATAAGATCGAAGCAGAAGATGCGGATATCGTGATGTTTGATCTGATCTATTACTATGAAGATGGCACAGAGAAGGTCGAAAAGACCTTTACCCTTCCTGCTCCGACATCCTTTAAGGAGAATACGGAAGTCTTCTATCAGAATCATTCAGCGAATACCAAAGTCTACCGTCATTCTTTCATCAAGGATTTCCGTTTCATCAAGGGCATGATCTTCGAAGATCTCGCCTCCATCCCTTCCCTGCTGGTAAAGGCGGAAAAGATCTCCTATGTACCGGAGGGACTATATTATTACTTGCAAAGAAACGGTTCGATCTCCCATAAGGTAGATCCGCGGATCTTTGATATCTATAAAGCCGCAGAGAATAACCGTCAGTTTTTGCTTAGCAGGAATATCGATCTTTCCCTGCTTAATCGCTTATACCTGAAGGATTGCCTGATGGGCAATATCATCAGGATCAAGGAATTCGGTTCGAAGGAAAACCGTCTGGACTACTACCGGGATAATCTCGACCGTCTGGAAAAGGCCTTCCCGGACTGGTATTCTCATCGGGGCGAGATAGAACTGTCCTTCAAGGAAAAGGTCGTCTTCTTCCTGACGAAAAAGCGGATGTTCAGATTATTGGATTGGTTATATGAGCACTAAGAAAAAAATACTGTTTGTCAACGATGAAATGGTCATGGGCGGTGTAGCCAGAGTCCTTAACAATCTTTTAAAGGAGATGGATAAGGATAAGTACGAGATCGATCTGTTGATCCTGCACAAACATGGCGAACTGTTAAAGGAGATCCCGGAAGGAGTCAATGTCTTAGAAGGAACGCCTTTTTTCCGGACTGTCGATATCCCTTTGAAGCAGTGTAACTTAAGCAATATCTTTCCCTGGTTAAGACAGCGTCTTTTGATGCGTTTTGACCTGATCGAAAACAAGATCAAAAAGGAAAGAAAGAAGATCCTTAGGAAGCAGTATGATGTTGAGTTTGCGGCAAAAGAAGGTTTCTGTACCATCTTTGTCGGTTGTGGCGATACACCGATCAAGTTAAACTGGGTCCTTACCGACTATAAGGAGGAAAACTTCTCCAAGAATCACATGGGACTGGTCAAGAAGATGCTTGAAAGGATCGATCTCAATATCGCCTGCAGCGATACGGTAAATAATTCCTACCGGGAAGTCTTTGGTGTTGATAACATCAAGACGATCTATACAGTCGTCGATAACGAAATGATCCGGAGCAAGAGCCTGGAACCGCTCGATATCACGACTGATGAAAAGAAGATCAATATCATCTGTGTTGCCCGCTTCCACGAACAAAAGGGTCTGGACCGTCTGATCAGGGTCTATGCGAGACTGAAGGATTACTATAAGCTGACTATCGTTGGCGATGGGGCTTTAAAGGATGAACTGGTATCCTTAGCCAGGTCTTTGAATGTCTATGATGATATCACCTGGACCGGGATCCTGATGAATCCGTATCCTTACATCCGTAAAAACGACCTCTATGTCCTGCCATCACGCTTTGAAGGCTATCCGACCATTACGATCGAATCGCTGATCAGCGGCACGCCGGTCCTGGCTTTGGAGGTTGCGGGAGTGAAGGATCAGATCGATGAGGAATATAAGGGCTGGGTCATCCCTAATGATGAAGAAAAACTGTTCGAGAAACTCGATCAGCTGAAAGAGAGCAAAACAGTTTTACTGGAATATAAAAAGCAGTTATCCACTTACTATTACGATAATAAGAAGATAATTGCACAGTTCGAAGAGATTTTCGAAGGAGAGAAAGCATGAAATATGATGTAGTGATCGTGGGAGCCGGTTTTGCGGGAGCAACAGTCGCCAATGCCTTCCTTAAGGCCAATAAGGAAGTACTGCTGATCGAAAAGCGCAGCCATATCGGAGGCAATGCCTATGATGAGATGGAAGACGGCGTTCTGGTACATGAATACGGACCGCATATCTTTCACACCAACAGTGATGAAGTCATGGAAT
>JAFWFB010000155.1 GCA_017512625.1 Erysipelotrichaceae bacterium | reverse complement strand
GTAATAAAAAACTATGAACTGGAGCCTTTACAGAAAGAGATCTTCAGGGATGGAAACTGCGTCTATGAACAGCCGGATCTGAAACAGAAGGCCGACTACTGTCTGAAACAGGTAAACAGGCTTTATCCGGAAGTTAGAAGAATAGTTAATCCACACGAATACTACGTCGATGGAAGCGAGAAGTACATCGAATTAAAGAAAAAGATGATCAAAGAGGCAGGTAAGAGAAATGTTTGATGTTAAGAAAGAAGTTGAAGGGATCATATCCTTTATCAGGGATTATTATCAAAAGAATCATCTGAAGGGTGCCGTTTTGGGCATCAGCGGCGGAAAGGATTCCGGGGTCGTTGCGGCGCTGTTTACCAAAGCCTTAGGCGCGGAGAATGTCGTAGGCATTACCATGCCTTGTCATACGCCGGATAATTGCAAAGATGATGCCAGACTGGTAGCTGAGAAATTCGGCTTTGAATTGATCAATGTCGATCTCAGTGAGACTTTCGACGCGTTTAAGCGGGATTTTGACAAGATCGGCCATGTCGATCCGAAAGATCTGAAAAACAGCGACATCAACCTGAAACCACGTCTTAGGATGGCCACGAACTACTATGTAGCTGCCTATTATTCCGCACTAAAGGGCGGGACCTATCTGGTTGCCGGAACCAGTAACAAGTCAGAACTATACGTGGGCTATTTCACCAAGGGTGGTGATTCGACCTACGATATCGGTGTACTGAATGATTTCAACGTAGAAGAAGTAATTAAGATCGGAGAATATCTGGAAGTTCCTGAAAAAGTTTTGTACAAGGTTCCAAACGATGATCTAAGCGAGCTTACCGATGAAGACAAGCTTGGCGTACGCTACAGCCAGATCGCAGCTTATATGAATGGTGAAGAAGTCGAAGAGGAAGCCGGAAAGCGGATCGAGAAACTGCACACCAGTGCGGCGCATAAGTTTAATGTTCCGGTATACAGAAGATGCGCATAGGAATTTATCCGGGCAGTTTCAATCCTGTTCATAAGGGCCATATCCGTATCGTCAGGCATCTGTTAAGAAAGCACTATGTCGATCAGATCGTTATCGTCGCTACCGGTAATTACTGGCAAAAACAGGATCTGCTTCCGGTAAAGGACCGGATAAGGATGCTTAAATACTTTGAAAACGATAAGATAATCGTTGAAGAAGAATTCAATGAGCTGCCTTATACTTATCAGCTGATGCGTAAGCTGAAAGAAAGGTATCCGGACGACTGCCTGTCGCTGATCATCGGTGCCGATACCATAGTGACCTTTGAGCGCTGGGTAAATTATAAGGAACTGCTGGAGTACGACTTTATCGTACTAAACAGAAACGGGATCGATGTGGACGGATATATGCGTTCGCTGGATAAGAGGAATTACGTTGTGGTATCTGATCTAAAACAGATCGAGATCTCCAGTTCCTATATCCGGGAGAATATCGATAATTACGAGCTTCTGAATGAAATGATCGATAAAAGAGTCTACAAGTACTATAAAAAAGCCATACAGTAGTATGGCTTTTTAGTAGGATGATCTGTTTTACATGCATCCGGGAGCGAAAGATAGCCTCTTATTATCGCATTCCCTCTTTCTCTCGCTTTCAATCCCGGATGATATCGATATTAAAATATAGTATAATACCAACGTATGAACAAGGAAGTATTATCAATCGTAATCCCTGCCTATAACGAAGAGGGAAATATTGAAAGGACTACCAGAGTCCTGAGTGGACTGATGGAGTCGGAAAAGATCAACTACGCCATCTATTATGTCGATGATGGCTCTAAGGATAAGACCTGGGAACAGATCGAAGCCATTGCCCGGGAAAACAAGCGCGTAAAGGGAATTCATTTCTCCCGTAATTTCGGTAAGGAAGCCGCAATGTTTGCGGGACTGGAAATGGTTGCGGGCGATTGCGCCGTTGTAATGGATTGCGACCTGCAGCACCCGGCTGAGACCGTCATCAAAATGTATCACATGTGGGAGCTTGGCTTTGAGGTCGTTGAAGGCGTCAAGCTGGACCGTGGCAAAGAGAGTGCCTTGCATAAGTTTGCGGTCAAGGTCTTCTATAAGCTGATGAGCGATTCGACCAAGATCGACATGTCCAAAGCTTCGGACTTCAAATTGATGGACCGCAAGGTCATCGATGCCCTAGTCAGTCTGCCTGAAAGGAATACTTTCTTCAGAGCCCTTTCATCCTGGGTCGGATTCAAGACCACGACTGTCGGTTTCTATGTCGCTGAAAGAGAGATCGGTACCAGCAAGTGGAATCTAGGCAGCCTGATCCGCTATGCGATCAATAATATTACCTCCTTTACCACCAAACCATTGCACCTGGTATTCTTCATGGGCGGTCTTTATCTGATCTTAGCCCTGATCCAGGGAATCGAATGCCTGGTTACTTACCTGTCACACAACGCCGTTGAAGGCTTTACGACCGTCATACTGATCCAGCTGATCACCGGTTCGATCGTCATGCTCAGTCTGGGCATCATCGGAACCTATATCGCCAAGATCTATGAAGAAGTCAAAAACCGTCACCGTTATATCGTATCCAAGACTGTCAATATTGCCAGCAAGAGGAATGATAAATGATCTATTTCAACGCTGACGATTACGGAGTGACCGATCTTCAGTCCAAGCATATCCGTGAGACCAGGACCAATGGCCGTCTTACGGGTGTCAGTGCCATGCCCAATGCGCCATATCTGGAAAAGGCGATGTCTTTTCTGGATGATGACCCGGATCTAAGGGTAGCGGTACATATCAACTTAACAGAAGGCATCGCTTTGAGCGATCCTAAGGATATCCCTTTACTGGTAAATGAGCAGGGACGTTTTTCCCGCTCCTTTTTCAGCATCTTTGCGGCATCGCTTGGATCAAAGAAAAAGCAATTGCTTGTCCAGATCAAGAAAGAGATCCGTCTTCAGATAGCAAGGGTCAAACCGCTGATCAAGGACCGTCCTCTAAGACTGGATGGGCATCAGCATATCCAGATGATCCCGATCGTCATGAAAGCGATCGTGGAAGTCGTCGAGGAAGATGGTCTTAAAGTGGATTACATGCGTTATTCTGCTGAACCGATCACTCCTTATCTAAAGCATTTGGAATTCATTAAAGATTACTCACTGATCAACCTGATCAAGAATATCGTTTTGAATGTCTTTGGCTGGTATGACAAAAAATACATGGACCGTCTTGGCCTTTCCCGAAGTCTGGTCATCGGTCTGGTCATTTCCGGCAATCTCGAATACCGTCTGATCAGCGTACTGTTACCGGATTTTGAAAAGATCGCCAATAAAAAGCACCGCGATCTGGAACTGGTCATGCATCCGGGTTATGGCATCGAAAGAGGGGAGAGCCTCGATGTCGTGGATGGACCATTCGAACAATTCTATCTTTCCAAGGGACGTAAAAGAGAGTACGACTGTCTTTTAAAGATCTAATTTAATATGAAACTCATTAAAAACTACCTATATTCACATCTCGATCTCATCGTTTTCTCCATGCTGCTGATGGTCTATGACCTGATGCTGCGGTTTTTTTGTGGATTGACCTTGGGCAAACTGCC
>JAFWFB010000018.1 GCA_017512625.1 Erysipelotrichaceae bacterium | reverse complement strand
TTGAAAGCGACTATGAAGATCAGGCTTCAATGGTAAGGCTCAACATCCTTTCCCTGATGAAGCTGTCCCATCATGTGGGAAACACGATGAAAAAGCAGGGCCAAGGAACGATCCTTAACATCTCTTCGATCGCTGCCTATACCTCCGGACCTTACATGTCTGTCTATTATGCTTCCAAAGCCTTCGTTACTTCCTTCTCGGAAGGTCTTGCTGAGGAATTAAAACCATATAACATCAAAATAAAGGTCGTTGCTCCGGGACCGACCAGTACCGGATTTGAAAAGCAGGCCCACATGGAAAATAGCAAGGCCTTCAAGCTCTTTGCTCCGGCCAGCGCCTACGATGTCGCTTTATTTGCCTATAATGCTCTTGATAAAAAGCGCATCGTTCACAATTACGGATTGGGTGTCAAGACAAGCAATTTCTTCTGCCGTCTGCTTCCAAGGATCGTGCCAAGACTCTTTATCAAAAGACTCAATCAAAACCGTAAAGACTGATACCTCCTTTCAAGGTATTAAAGCCTGATCGATCATTATTTCCTAAATTAAAAGGATCCTTACAAGGATCCTTTCTTTTATCTGATCTTAAAGATCTGCGAAGCAAAGACATTGAGCGCTATGTATGCCCCATCTTCGGTAAAGAAGATGATTCCCTCCAATGGTCTGTCATAGACAAAGCGCAGGGTCTTTCCATCTGCTTCAAAGCTGTAATCGATAGCCCCATCATATGTAAAGATAAGATGACTTCCTTCCAGCTTCCAGGTCATACCAACATATATCTCATTATCATTGACGGTATTGCCTATGCCCAGATAGGCATAACCGCCATCCCTGATCGTCAGTCTTGACGGATAGGCGGATGGGTATTCGGTCGTGGGCTGATAAAGGCCTGCCCACTTGCCTTGTAAGGTAAGGTTGTTATCGATATAGGCATCGATCGCATATGATTCCGGATCCAGGTTCTTGTTTTTGACCGGATAGAAATCAGCGCTTTCCTGGGTAAATGGATCGACCAATGACATATACTTTTCTTCGACCTCAAATCTGCCTCTGGTATTTAACAGGTAATATTCAGCGTAGGCTGAACCACCCTGGGCGCATGCAGGGTAGGCTCCTTGTACTTCGTAGATCTTGCTTTGGTTATTCCATAGAAGCGGTACGAAATAATTGCCATCAAAAAACCAGCCGTCATTATCTTCTTCAAGACAAAGAAAATGATCATCAGCCTTGTAGAGACCCAGTCCGAATTTAAAGGAGGTAAGGGTCCATAGACCAACATTGACCGTAAGTGGCAGGATGATCAGGGTAGTCGCAAGAAAAGCCCGGGCACGCTGATAGATCTTCAGCTTGTCCTTTCTTTTTTCTTTTTCTTCCTTTTTCGTCCCGCCCTGATAGCCTTTATTGAATTCATCAGGCCGAGGATTGAACTGACTACGGTTCATTTATCGGATTCCAAGTTCCTGCAATTTTTTAAGGATCACCAGATTCATCTGTCTGCGGGTATCGTAGACTTCTTCCTCGTCAACACTCTTGATGAAACGGATCAGAACATTCTCGGCTGTGATCTCTTCAACGCCAAGACACTGGATATCGCCATAATCGGCACTGATCACTTTTTCAATATCTGTGCTTGTAGGCAGTTCGATGTCAACAACGGCCGTTGAACGGTAATTGGAACGGTTTAGGATGTTGACCATGGAGCTGTTATTGAAGATCTTTTCGTTTCCGGCGCCATCGACCAAGGTCGTGGTACGGATACCGATCTCGGTTACCTTGCCCAGAAATCCATCGACTTCGATGATATCGCCGACCTTATATTCCTTCTCAAAGAGCAGGAAAATACCGGTAAGCATGTCCTGGATGATGCTCTCAGCACCGGTACCGATGATCAAGGCCAGGATTCCCAAGCCGGCGATGATACCGTTGATATCAGCACCAAGCAGTTCGAGCGACCAGACGACCATCAAAATCAAGGTGATGTAATCGATCGCACTCTGGGTTATCGTCACAAAGGTTGCGGCCTTCGAGGATTTGATAAGACCAACTAAAAACTTCAGGATATATTTCACCACCGAAAGGAAAGCGATGATGATCACGACCTTGATCAGAGATTCAAAGTTGATGTGAATATTGCTAACGATCTCCTCAGGTCTGAATCCCAAAGGCCGGGCCAGGAAGCAACAGGCTACCAGCAGTACCAGGGATAGGATAATTTTACGGATATCTTTCATAATCATTCTTCCTCCGGATGAATATCATATTTACGGAAAAAGGCCACAAAATGTCCTTCACCTGTGGCCGGTTTTATTTCATATTTATTCTCATAGTGACCTATCTCGCCAACGATGACCGTCTCGTAATGTCCCTGCTCTTCTACAGCTTCGGCATCGATGACTTTCTCTTTTCTGGTATAGGCCGGCTGGTCGATCACCTCGTAAGATGAGATCACACCTTCTCTTGCCACTACATCGTTGACCTCATAATACAAAGACGCTTTTCCCCAAGCTTCATCAACGGAAGAACTGTCATAGTCAATGAAAGATTCTATGGTGTATGAACCAAGATCGCCAAATGCAATATAGTAAACGACGTAATATGTACCATATACATATTCGGTATGTTTCCTGGCCGGATGATAGACATCTTCCATGTGATATATCTCATCCTGAGCTTGGACATCGATTATGTAAACCTCTTGTGGTGTTCCTTCAACATCAATGATGTAATTGAGATCTTCCAGATTGTCGCTAAGCCAAGTGGTACCTGTACTTATTACCGTTTTTTCAGAGTAAAACTCGGAATCATCGTCTCGCTGATCTTCATCAGTTTCAGCATTGACTCCGGTAGCAATAAACAGGGCCAGCACCAACGCTATTAGTAGATTGAGTTTTACCATGATAAAACCTATGATTGTTGATTATTTGTCGGTTCTTTTATGAACGGAAAATGAGGAGGTCTTTTCTTCCTTTTTGCTATCACGCTTATTCAGGGAAGGCTTGTCGTCCTTTTTGTTTTCACTCATCTGGTGGAAACTGCTGACCTTGCCGCTGTTGTCGTTGTCCCGTTTGGTATTCTCTCTTGGAACATTGACATCCTTGATCGGACGGTTTTCATTGGTCGGACGGTTCGGATTAGCGTTGATATTATGGGTATTATGCGTAGGACGTACATTGGAGTGTGAAGCTGCACCATTGGTTTGGTGGAAATGTACGTTGCTGGAATTACCGGTGTTTGTTGAGACATGGGTATTATGGCTTGAGACCGTTCCATGGTTGGTATTACTATGGGTGCTTCCGTGGTTATTGTTTTGGATATTCAGATTGGTGCCACCGGAATGGGAAGATGTTCCACCACCCATCAACATGTTGAACAGATCCTGGAAATTGACTGATTGTGGATTGTTTAAGGTATTGTTGTTTCCACCAAACAGGTTCTGGTAATTGTTGTTGTTATAGTTGGAACCACTGTTATCGGAGAAACCGAGAAGATCGCTGATATCGAAATCATCACGACCGCTATGGTATTGATGATTCTGGTGATGCATGTAGGACATGGCACCCAGCGGAGCGATGGCGCTTAAGGTTCCGAAGCTGTTATATAAGGAGTTTTGTTGCTGATCACTGATCTTCTTGTTGGACTTGGTGAGGTATTTACCGTTATCCAGTCCTTCGAGGTAATCACGGATGCTTACTTTATAGACTTCAGCCATCTCCTTGATCTCGGATTCGTTCATCTTCTTGCCAAGGATGTTGGAATTCCGATCCTGAGTTCCGCTGGCCAGTTCGATCAGGGCTGAAAGCAGGCTCTTGGTCTGAACACCCTTGAAGATGTCGCTGATCTCATCCTTGTTGTATTTTTCAACGACCTGATCAAATCTTTCGAAGATGATATTCTGGGCATCGAGGATCGGATTAGGGATGTCGGCGGCGCTTGCTACCTGGATCTTGCCGCTGCCTTCCTTAAGGACGCTGTCACAATAATCACAGACATAAGGATTCTCGCTCATTCCACCACAATATGGACATCTAACTGCACCACTTGATTGTTGGGTGGTACCGACTACTTCGTATTTGGCGATCAGTTCATCACGGTGCTCGACATTGTAAAGAGCATCGATCAGTTTTTGCTTGTATGGTTTACATGCTTCGCATGCTTCCGGAAATATGTTACAGGTGCTTGGGCAGTTTACACACGGATGTTCCTGTGCGCTTTCTTTCGCTGCCTGAAATGCATTGATGATATCGTCAAAAATGGACATATATTCCTCCTGTTAGATAAACTGCTGATAGCTGGTCTACTACATCCCTTACAGCGGATGAACAGACCCTCATACATATAAATTATACTTCAAGATAAATAAACCGACCTAGCATTTAGGTCGGAATTAAGCAATTGTGTAACAGAATAAATGGCGGAGATGCAGGGATTTGAACCCTGGCACCGGTTGTTACCGATCTGCTGCATTTCGAGTGCAGTCTCTTCAGCCACTTGAGTACATCTCCGTATCTCTATTCTATCCCAATAAAAGGACGTTTCAACATCAAACTTCCTTTGCTCTTAATTGCCCAAAACACAAGACACGTCTTATTAATGGGTGTAAAATTTAAATATAAGATAAGTATCAATAATATATAGAAAGCCTTATCCGGATAACCGTTTATTAGCAGGAGGAATAATATGGGATTACTGGGAAATCTATTTGAGAAAAAGTATTGTGACATCTGTGGCCAGGAGATCAAGCTTTTAGGCAACAAGAAGCTTGAGGATGGCAACATGTGCAAGGACTGTGAGAAAAAGCTCTCACCATGGTTCGATGACCGCCGTCATACCACTGTCGAAGAGATCAAGAAGCAGCTGCAATACCGGGAGGAAAACCGGGCGCAATTACCATCCTTCGTCCCTGATGAGGTTTATGGCGAAAGTTATGCGAAGCTGTATGTCGATAACAAGAACCGGAAGTTTACCGTCACCTCCGCCAAACCGAATGAATTCAACGAAAAAAATCCTGATCTGTTAAGCTTTGATGACGTTCTTTCTTGCGAACATAAGGTAAGTGAGAGCAAAAGAGAGAAGAAAAGGACTGTCGATGGCAAATCCGTCAGCTACGATCCGCCTAGATATGGGTACAGCTATAGCTTCAATATCGCTTTGAATGTCAGACACCCATATTTCGATGACATGAGCTTCAATGTTTGCAGCAGCGTCGATACCGGTGAAAGACAGATGGGTGAAAATGTCAAGCCAACCCCGCGCATGAGACTTCAGGATGTTGAAGGTTTCAAAGAATATAATGAAATGCTCTCTCTGGGCGATTACATCAAGGCTGTCGTCGACAGCTGGAAGACCGGCGAAAAACCGGTACGCCGTACCAGCGAAGTGGAAGAGACGACCGATCCAAGGATCGAAAGGATCAACGCATTCGAAACCAAGCGCAAGGAAAGAGAAGCCCTGATCGCTCAGGCAACTGAAAACCTCAACAACAAAGGCGTCATCACCAAGATCGCTGAATCCGCCGGTATCACCTACGAGCAGGCCATCGCCTACCGCGATACCTATGCAAAGCATCTTAACGATAACATTACCAAGGTTGCTACCGAAGGACCGGAAGCCGTTGCCAAACTGACGATTGAAGCCGAAGAGATGGCCAGGGAAGCCGCGGCTGTAAGTGTTGCTGACATCAAGGAATATCTGAGACTTACCAATGAGGCCATCGAAAAAGAAGCCGACCGGCTACAAGAGATGGGCTGGAAGCCGGAAGAAACCGCATAATGATCTAAAGCACTTCACATGAAGTGCTTTTTTTGCATTTTAAACTGTACCGGTAAGCATCCATATTAATATTTAGGTATAGGAACACTAGCAGTTATGAAAGATTCAAATCTGAAATACATCTTTGTCCACGGCCTATCCGGTTGGGGATCATATGATGAAAACTATAAGCGGATGCCTTACTGGGGTATGCGCAACGGCGATCTTATCACCCAATTAAGAAAAACCGGCTATGATGCCTACAGTGCTTCCGTATCGCCTCATGGCTCTGCATATGACCGGGCTTGCGAGCTATATGCCCAGCTTTCTGGCGCCCGTACTGACTATGGTAAAAGACACGCCGAAAAATACGGACATGAAAGATTCGGACCTGATTTTACCGGTAGAGCTTTGATCGATGGCCTAAAGGAAGGAGAGAAACTCGTTTTGCTCGGACACTCTTTTGGTGGAGCAACGATCCGTGTGTTTGCGGATATCATGGATCGCGGAAGAGAAACAGAAATGGACGAAGATTGCAGCGATTTCTTTAAAGGCGGAAAGGCTGATCTGATCTTTGCTCTGATCGCTCTGGCTGCCCCTCATAATGGCACTACTGCTTATGACATGTATGAAGATCCGAACTTCGATCCGGAAACGATCAAGGGAAATCCAATTGAACAGTTCGGTTCAGCGATGATGTCCAGGGCCAATACAGGCAAAAGCGATCTGATTTATGAAGATTCAGCCGCCTTTGACATGCATATCGATAATGCCTTAAAACTAAATGAAAGTCTCAGGCTCAATGAAAATATCTATTACTTCTCACAGCCTTGTGAGATCACCGTCAGACAGAAAGACGGTACCTATACACCGATCATGAAGGAAACGGAACCGATGATCTCCCGCTCCGCCAAAAGGATGGGTGCCTATACAGGCAAGACAAGAGGCGGTTTCATCCTTTCTGAAGACTGGAGACCAAACGACGGTCTGGTCAATACCATCTCTGCGAAATATCCGCTATCTGATAGATCCAAACCTTTCGATGAGAGTAATGTTGAAAAAGGTCTATGGAATGTCTTTGAGACCTTCCATGGCGATCACATGTCCCTGCAGGGTGGAATGTTCAGGAAAAAGGTGATCTATCCTTATTACGAAAGGCTGCTATCGCTGATCGATAGCTTGCAAGATAAACAATGAAATACCGGGAATATGGAAAAGAGAAGACAGAGACCATCATCCTTCTTCATGGAGGAGGTCTTTCGTGGTGGAACTATCGTGAAGAAGCACTGCTTCTGGCAAATGATTATCACGTGATCCTGCCCGTTTTGGATGGACACGCTGAAAGCGACAGAGGCTTTACGAGCATCGAAGATAATGCATCAGAGATCATCTCCTTTATCGATAAACACTTTAATGGTTCGCTGTTGCTGATAGGCGGACTCTCACTAGGAGCACAGGTCCTTTTGGAGATGCTTTCCCAAAGAGAAGATATCTGTAAATATGCCTTGGTCGAAAGTGCAGCCGTCATACCGGATAAACTTACCAACGTCTTGATCAAACCGGCCTTTGGCAGCAGCTATGGCCTGATCAAAAACCGGTCATTCGCCAAGCTGCAGTTTGATTCGCTGCACATGAAAGCTGATCTGTTTGAGGATTATTACCGCGATACCTGTGCCATAAGCAAAAAGGACATGATCAGTTTCATGGAAGCCAACACTTCCTATACCCTTAAAGACTCCCTCGGTAATACCAGGGCAAAGGTCCATATCTGCTATGGCAGCAAGGAGACTTCCCGGATCAAACGTTCAGCAGTCAAGATAAATGAGATTATCCCACACAGTGAACTACATCTTCTAAACGGTTACTACCATGGCGTTCTGTCCCTTAACCATCCACAGGAATACGTAAATGCGATAAAAGAGATAATTATCTGATAATAAAAGCACTTCGATCGAAGTGCTTTCTTTTTTATCTGGGGCGACATGTGGGAATCGAACCCACGCATACTAGAGCCACAATCTAGCGTGTTAACCACTTCACCAAAGCCGCCATTTGCTCTACCATTTTAACCTATTGTTTTTCTAAAGTAAACCTCTAGCTCATCGTTTTACTTCAGCGATATGGATAGTTGTTTAAGATTTTAGTATAATTTATGGGCAATCACACAAGGAGGTGTAACAATGGCTGTTCAACAAAGACGTGGTTCCAAGACCAGAAAAGCTAAAAGAAGGACTCACTACAAATTAAGCGCTCCTACCCTGGTTAAATGTCCAAGCTGCGGAGAGTATAAGCTGGCTCATCGTGCTTGCTCCTGTGGTGCTAAATAAT